>CAJWOS010000146.1 GCA_913044235.1 uncultured Pseudomonadota bacterium | reverse complement strand
CCTAGCCAAGCTGCTCATAGCCTGTAAATCAGGACTTCCCGTTGTCGCCCACTTGCCTAGATTTGCCCGAATGCACAATGTGTGACAAGCGGTTCGCGCGGATCTCGATGGGTGAACCGCGTGCGGCGATGCGCGAACACCGCTCGACCATCGGCAATCACGCCCTTGTCGTCCGGTCCGCGATGCCCGAGACCATGCCCGAGTTGTTGGACCTGATCACGCAGAGGGACCTCACCTTCGAGGTGGATGATGCCAGCGATGGCGCCCAAGCGCGCTCCGGGGAATCGGGGGGACGAAGGAGTGGGGAGGTTCGAAGGATTCGCGTGTGCGCAGGACCCTACCTGATGGCGACCGACTCCCGTGCACGAGCCACGAATCACAGCGGCCTTCCTTCGAGGGGGTCCCCTGCGCCTGTCCGTGCTCTACACACCACGAGGCGATCATCTCATCGAATGCCTCCCGCCCGAACCTGCGACCAGGCATTCAGCGCATAGACCGGCCCATACGCGGCCGATCGAACCGGGACGGGCTCGGGACAGGTGCGGCTCTCCAGCCACGCAACGGACGCCGCCAACATCGGGTCGCGATCATCACCCAATGGGACCAAGAGGTCGTCGGAAGCAGCGCAGTCCGGTGTCAGTCCATCGAAATACGTGGCCCGCGTGTCCCGGCTACCCATCTGAAAGGTGATCGGCGCGACCAGCAGATCGCATGCCTCGTAGTGATTCATCCCCACAGGCTTGCCGGCCGTGGTGGCACCCATTCGCGAGACCGTGCGATATGGCTCTAGCGCGTGCATCACGATCTCACTCGCCGAAGCGGTCGCCCCCGTGGTGAGCATCACCACGTCTCGAGCAGCAATGCCGTGATCGTATGCATCCAAGTGGGTGGCCGTGTTGAGCTCGGCAAACGATTCGTTGTACCAGTACCGCTGGTACACATCTCCAGCATGGTCCGGTGCCAACAGCGATGCGAGGTGCCGGCCCACAGCCAGCAGTCCACCGCCGTTGTATCGAAGATCCACCACCACAGTATCGACCCCACCCGCCTTGAAGTCGCGGAAGACGGTGTCGAGAGCATCGTGCGCCGTCTCGATGAATGTCGTGAGCATGAAGTAGCCCACGGTGCGATCGCCCAGCGAAAAGATCCGCTTCGACAGGATGGGTGGAGCCGTGACCTCGGCCAGCACCACCTCTGCAGTCCAGATCGCATCGCTGTCGGGAGACCGGACATCCAATGCCACCACAGCACCCGCCTCCACCGGACCAAACGCTGCACTCCAGGCCTCGGCTGTGGTCAGGCTCTCGATCGCCTGGCCGTTGATCGCCAGGAGTCGATCCCCACGAGACAGGCCCGCATCGCCCGCTGGCCCCTCTGGGTAGACCAGCGAAAAACGCACTTGGTCCGCACCGTCTCTCTTGAGGGCGTAGCCTCCCCCAACGTAGGCGCCCGAAGAGAACCAGTCGCTCGCTTCCGACAAGTCTCGCGCATAGCTCCAGCGGTCCAGCGACTCGTACCGGAGGTCGACCAAATATGCGGCGGGGTCGGTGTATCCCAGGGGCGAGATCGGCTCGACCTGCTCGGCCCAGAGGTACTCGTGGGTCATGAGGTCCTGGATGTAGGCCATCCGCCCCGAGAGCGAGCAGTCTCGTGGCTCCGTGCGCTTCGGACCCGGAGCATCATCGAGCGGAAGGGAGCCTCCGCACCCTACGAGGAGCGTGAGCCCGAGGAGACGGCTTCGGCCTGTGCGGCCGCAGCGGTGAGCTTCCCGAACATAAGGGTGCATGCAACTCCCAAGAGGGCAAACAAAGCGAGCACACCAAACAGGCGCTGGTGCCCCAGCATGCCTTCTGCGCTGTCCGTCAGCACGCCCATGAGCGGGCCGAAGAAGATGTCTGGAGTGTAGCCCACAAACGACACCACGCCCGCCGCGGTTCCAGTCAACGCCACGGGAACGCCCGCTTCGTCGAAGAGCGCAAAGTACACGCCACGAAGCGCGTAGATGAAGACACTCGTGCCGGCGACCGCTACGTAGAGCGACCAGGCCGGTCCGGCGGGGAGCAGTCCCGACCAGACCGCGAAGTCACCGACTGCCAAGCTGGCGAAACACACAAGGACCACCTTGTTTCCGGCCACACGATCGGCGACCCATCCCGCGGTGAGGGCGGCAACGGGGCGAATCCAGAACGAGAGGGTACCCACAGAGGCGGCCTCGACGTCGTCCATACCAAAGCCATCCCTGGCCATCAGGCCAAAGTCGTCTGAGCCCTTGAACGCCACGTATGCACAGACCACGATGCCGGCTTGCAGCCACACCCGAGGCATGCGGAGCACCTGGGGCACATCCCGAAATCCCACCGCAGCCGGGCTCTCCGAACGACCATCCGGCGCTCGCTCGCCCAAGCAGAACCACACAATCACCGCCGTGCAGGCCACCATCACCACATACCCAACCGTGACTCCGCGCAAAGCTGCTGCCTTCTCAGCCACCGTTGCCAGCTCCGGGTCATCGGGCAGCAACAGCGCGAAGGCAGCCACCGAGACACTCGCAGTGACCGCCGCCAGCAATCCCCGAGCACCGTCGAGCATCCCGAATGCAAATCCCGGATCGGCCTCCCCCCACTCTCGTGTGGCGCGGATCAACGCCGCCCAGAAGAGCAGAATCGTGGTGAGCCCCCACCCCGCGTACAGCAGCGACAATGCCCGGAACGATACAGGACCACCGAGCAGGGGAATGCCGAGAACCGCGGTTGACAGCAGCGCCACAGTCATGAGCTTGCGCGCGGGAAAGCGGTCGGCCAGCGGTCCACCGAGGATGTATGCGAACAGCGCCACCGTGCCGTACGCCGAAAAAGCCATACCGAGCTCGGTATTGCTGATGTCGAACACCTCAAGCATCGTAGGTCGAAACACCCGGGGCAACACAAACGGCAGCAGGAACACCGCCTCCGCGGCTGCCACGAGCGCAATCATTCCCAGCACGCGCCGCAGTCTCGAGCTTGCCTTGGCTTTGGGAGCAGTGGACACGGGAACTCCGGGCACCGGTGGTAACGCTGCGCGAGCAAGGCCCCCATCTGCTGTGCGACGCCCCCCCGAACCACGATACGTCTCCGTAATCCGAAACGCTGCTTTCATCTCGCACGCGGAGCGTCCCCATGCAGGCACATTCATGGTGCACTTTCCTTGTCTTCGTGGCGTGCAGCACAAGTGAGAACGACCCGTCGGAAGATCCTCCGTCGCCGCCCCCGCAGCCAGCAGAATCCCCACCCGACATGCCCATCCCGTTGCCGGATCCCGCAGAGATCAAGACTCCATCCTGTCCCACCGGGTTCACGGCAAACGACGCCAATGCAGCCTTTGGAGTGGCCGCCGAGCTCCCCTCAGGAGACTGCACTTTCGAAGCGGTTCGTGCGCGGGGAAAGACCCTTCAGCTCGTGTGGACAGACGCCAAAGAAGCCGAACACGTGGCCAGGGTTGTTCCCGCAGCATGCACCGACCTGCCCGCCACCGGCACGCTTGCTCTCGACGCGCAACCATCGCTACAACAAGCGTGCCCTTCGGTCGTGCCCGCACTTGCAGCCCTGATCGCAGACCAGACCTTCCCCACACCCTCGATGCACTACGTGCCCGACGCCGTGGGACCCGATGGAGACGGCATCGCTCCCCCGCATCCCTCCGCATCGAACTGACCGACCGACCGGTAGTTCATCCTCCGTCCGACGCAGGAATCCAGCCCTGCTCCAGCAGAGCCGCCCGCACCGCCTCCGCCACCCTGGAGTGCCCGCGCTCTGTCAGGTGACAGTTGTCGAGGAAGACCTTTCCTGCGCCAGGACCCGACAGCTGCGCCGCAGTGTCGACGTAGGCGGCATTCGGGGTTCGAGCCGCCCATCCTGACAACATCTCACCGTAGGGGTCGAGCACGCTAGGGTCGGGCGAGACCCCCTCTCGCGCCACCAGCAGCGGCACATTTCGGGGCTCCAGGAGCTCCACCAGCCGGTCGAGATTGGCCTGCGCATCGGCCACCGGCACAGCTTCCTTGATGGAGCCCCCCAACGTGCTCTGCAGCCCGAACCGTGCGAGCTGGTACAGCGGCACGTTGGACAGCGCCCCCGACACCGAGACCGAGACATCAGAGCCCCGTTGCCATGCGGCATAGAGGTCGCCATAGGGGCGAACCGACTCGGTGAGAATATCGTTGTGGCCAACATAGAGAACCACCACATCCGGGTCCACATCGTCTATGCGGGTCTCGAGAAATCGGCGGATGTGCAGGGTTGTCCACCCCCCGACTCCCTGGTTGACGGCCTGGACCGACGGGCCATGCCGCCGCTCCAGCTCTGCCGGCCAGAACTGATCAAGGTTGTCGTTCTGCCACGCCCCGCCAGTCGAGCTTCCGCCCAGAGCCACGAGGCGCACCGCGTCCGGCCGCCGTGGCGTGGGCTCCACCGGATAGTCCTGCAGCGGATACTTGGACCACTCGCGCGTGTGCTCCAGAGCCTCAAAGCTGGAAAATGTCCCGGAGAGAATCTCTTTCGGACTGGCATCGCCGCTGTTGCGGGCCCGTGCCGAGCGCCCCGTGAGCCGGGCACCTGTGTCGGTCCAGCGCAAGCCCTGATCCGCCATGAATGCCATCATCGCCACCGCCAGAAGGCTCAACAGGTTGTACCCGCTCGGCCGACGAACATTGAGCCAAACCATGCTGCCCAGCGCCATCCCCACAACCGATGCGTAGGTAATCGCCATCCCGTGGCGCGGGGCCAGCCCCCACGCCATACCGCCCGTCAGCATCGCTCCAAGCACAAGCACCGGAAGGGGTCCCGGTCCACCACTGCCCCAGCGACGTGCGAGCACGCCCCACAGTTCGCCCAGTCCAGCCCCCGGCACCACGCCCACCGCGCCCACCGCGCCGTACCCGGGCAGGGCTGCGAGTCCCAACAGTCCACCGAGAGCAACACGCCAAGGCCGGGCCAGCGAGCGTTCCGAGCGCACGATGCGCGCCATGGCGAGCCCCGCTGCGAACACCAGTGAAAGCATCGCAGGGAGGACGAGCGCCGTCCAAAGAGGCCGCTCGAATACGAGACGGACCGCTTGCAGACCCGCCACGAGATCCGCGCCGGATAGCGGTCCCACGAAAACCAGGGGCAGCGAGACCGCAACAATGGCTCCCCCACGCACACCCGACTGCGGCCATCGCCGCAGCAAAGCGGCAACGAGCCCCATTGTCAGTGCACCCAGCCCCATCGCCACGAGCCACGACCAGCCCGAGGCCCGAGGCGCAGTCACAGTCAACGGCGCCCGGTTCATCTGGACCACCGACAGACTCTGGATGCCGATTCGACGAAGACCCGAGCGAACACTCGCTCCGAGCAGTGGCTTTCGCCATGCACAGCGCGCCGTGACCATCTCCTGATCTCCGACGGCCACGCCAGCCCGGATCACGCCTGCGTCACTTTCCAGCCGCACCCTCACGCGCGCTTCAGTGGGGGTGGGAAGCGACCGATCGCAGGTGAGCGCCTCCCAATCCGTGAGCGGATGAGCCGCATCGATCTTCACCTTCTCGGCGGTGGTCACGAGTGCGAAGGGATTGCGTCCGCGATCCACCTGCAGAGCCACACCCTTCTGCGCACCCGACCCCTCCAGCACCACCTCAAGGTGACCGGTTTCCGGAAGGGTGGCCTCCACCTCTAATGCCTGGACCCGACCTCCCGGCGTCTGCAGGGCCCCATGTGATGCGAGCGGCCAGCCCTCGTCGGGCGACAGGGGCGGACCCGTCAGGCGTGCGAGGAGCACGGGAATGTTCGGCAGCACCAGCGGCCAGCCACTGGGGCCCGACTCGACGCGAACCCGCTCTTGGACTCGCACCACTCCGAATCCGACAGACGCACCCGCGAGCAGCGCAATGACGACCGGCAGCCACCGGCGAACGGTGGAAGAGGTCACGGCAGGCAAGCGTCCGAAAGCAGGATGGGGGGAGAGTCGTCGATCCGGAGGTACTCCGCGCCTTCGGCGCGATCGAGCCAGACCGACCACGCCGGGATGATCTCGTGGGTGGCCAGGTACAGCGCCTCGAAGGCACGGTCCGGCTCCGTACAGTGCTGCCAGCGCGCCAGCAGCCCATCCACACAGCCCATCCCAATGATGGTGTCCGTCATGGCGAAGTCACCGGAGGCGTCTGTGTCTTCGTACAGCACCAAAAACTCCACACTGTAGCGCCAGTCACGGTACTGCGTGCCGTCCGCGCCCCAGTCCTGGAGGTGGGAGTCGGGCGGTGGGCCGTCGATTGCAATCTGCACAGTGGAGGTCACAGGCTGGTCGAAGATGAGCGGCCCGTCTACGACACCGTCCAGCACGGTCTCCGGCACCATCGCCACCCGAAGACCACGGGGATCCCCTTCAAACTGCGCCTCGACCACCGGTCGATCTTGGGGAATCAACTGTGGCTGGAGGGTCAGGCCGGCCAAGCCCGCCGCATGCGGGACCAGCTCGCCAGACACCAGATCGGCGGCAAACGCATTCCAGCCCGCAGAAAAACCGGCCGCGGCCAGCGTTGATCCCGGCACACCGTCGATGAAGAGCGCACCCTCGGTCCCGAAGCCAATGTACTGCTCCTCGGGCGTGTGGACCCCATTCTGGTCGTCGTCTACGTACACGAACGGCAGGGCTGCAAAACCGCGCGACCCGTCGTCAAAATCGGTCCACCACCGGGCATCGGCGGCGTCTACCGCAACCGTGGCCGTGGCCCCGGCAATCGTGGCATCGGCGATCTCCAGCGGTGCATCCGGCTCCAGACCAAGCACCACAGTGTGCAAGTTCAGCCCCATGTTCGGGACCGCCCCCACGAGCTGCACTGCAAGGTCGACACCGGGCCCGTCGCTCGGAGGGTCGGGCGTGGCCGAGTCGGTCGGAGCTCCCGAGTCTTCCGGCGTGGACGCGAACGACTCGCCATCAATGGGTGTGAGCGCCTTGCCCCCACATCCAAAGCCGACAACGAGCGCCAACCCTGTGGTCCACCACGCCCGCATCGGGCCTCCATCTCAGGTACCGCTTGCAGTGTAGCCCCGTCGGAGGGGGGAAACACGCCGTTCAACTGCGATTGCGGAGGTGCCAGCCGCAAACCTGGACGCCGAGCGACAGTGCCGTGCGCCAATTCACCTTGCTGCGCCCACCCGCGCGCGGCTCCATGGCAGCCGGCAGCTCGACGACTTGCCAGCCCCTTGCTTCGGCACGGAGGAGCAGCTCGGGATCCAAGAACCAGTCTTCAGAGCGGAGCTGTGCGGCTTCGAACACACGCCGATGCATCAATTTCGGGCATCCATTCACGTCGGGCGAGCGCGTGCCGAGCGCACGATTGAGGCGTGCATAATTCCGAGTGACCAAGCGGCGCTGCCAGCCGTCTCGACGCGAAACCCGGCGCACCTTCGCGATGTCTGCACCGCGAAGGAGGGCGTCCACGAGCGAGGGGATCACATCGGGACGCACCTGCCCGTCTCCCCAGCCCCAGCCGATAAAGTCGGGAGCACCCATGCGAGTTGCGTGGCGGATACCCGCAAGGATCCCGCCCCCATAACCGGCATTTTCATTGAGGTGGAGAGCCTCGACCCCAGGCTGCTCTGCCCACTGGTCCACCCGCGCTCCAGTGTCGTCATGGCTGCCATTGTTTACGAGCACAAGCGACCAGTCGAGCCCCGTCGCCGTGAGCGCGGCTGCGTAGGTACGGACCACATCATCGACCACCGCAGCCTCGTTGAAGAGCGGTACCGACAGAGCAACGGAAGCGGGCATCGGATCTCAGAACAAGTGCTGCTGACGAAGCTTGTCGATGGTGCCCCAGCGAGTGCGTACGCAGTCGGGCAGCGACTCCCCTCGCTTGAGGAAGCCCGCAAGCCAAGCGCGCGTGACCGGGTCGGAGGGATAGCCCGAGCCCACGGGACCAAGCGCTTCAATGCGAGCATCCCGCAGGAGTTTTGCGCCAATGCTTGCCGCTCCGACCACAGGATAGGTGAGGTCGGCCTTGGGCTCGATGGTAAACGCCGGGATGGGGGTCCCTCGCAAGCGAAGGGCAGTCACCAATCGGCGCGTAAAGTTTGGAATGCCCGCCGGATGTGTGGGCGCATCGATGTAGACGTGCTCCGGCTCGAAGCGGTCGATCAAGTCAACGAATACGGCTTCTTCAAGCTGGTTGAGGTTTCCCGCATCAATCTGGACCGCGGAAATTTCCACCTGCACATGCTCGCCGAGGTCCGAAAGTTGGGCCCACGCCTTCGCGCGGCGCTTCGCCGACAACTTCTTCGAGTCGGTGGCGCCTGCAGCCCGGAGCAACTCGTCGGGAAGCGCGATAGAATCGACACAATACGCACCGACTACCATCGGTCCGAGCACGCAGCCGCGTCCGGCTTCATCAAGTCCAAGTGTGCGCATGGACGCCACTTAAGACAGACTGCAAGCTCACGCACGCAACCGTGGTATGACCTCTCCTTGACTTCGGAGCATCATGTCTGCGCCCACGGTGGCAAACGCCCTGCAACAACTCGTCACATCCGGCGGCAACGGGAACCGGCTGGTCCTTTCCCGCGGCCCGGCCTATTTTCACTGCACGGGCGGAAACGGCGACAAAAGCATTCTCGTGGAAGCGGCACCATCCTCCGTACTTCCCAAGAATCGTGCGCTGTCGCCGTCTCGCGTGAGCAAGCTCCGTGCCGCGGGATTTGCCAGCCGGCCCGGTCACAAGTGCCTTGGCCGTCACGTTGCGCTCGACCAGGACAGCACGCCCGCCAACCTCGCGGGGCATCTGCTGGAGCTCTTCGAGACCGTCTACAGCGAGCCCGGTCCCGAGACCGAGCTTGAGTTCCATTCCGGTGATGCAGACCGCACCACAAATCCCCGCCTGCTCGATGCGATGCGTCAGATGGCGAAGAAGCGGGATCACCGCTTCCGCGTTGACCTGTATCGAGCGTTACTCGACAGCACGCTGCTGCTGCTGGTCGTCCCCGACAGCGATGGCACACCTCTAAAGGTGGGCGAGCTGGTTCGCTTCGACGTGTATACCTGCTTCACCAGTTGGGATGCGCTGCGTCGCTACCAGCCGCGCGGCGCGACCTATGAAGCAGTTCGCGGTCGGCGACTGTTCGCCCGCCTGCTAGAACACCATGTTGGCTCGCTGCTGATCGATCCGAAGTCGAGCGTTGGCGGAGAGCTGTACCGAAACGAGCTCGAGACTCTCGCCGGTGCGAGCCACGGCGCTATCAAGTCGAAGTCGAAGAAATAATTCCGAAATCGCCAACAGCCTACATGGGCCCGGCGAAATCCCTCAACAGACCCCTTTTTTTTCCAGGCCAGCCAAACAGACCAGGCTGTGACTGTGGCCCCACACCGGCCCAGTGGATAAGCCGCTGCTCTTCTACCACCAAGCCGCGGGGAGCCAACCCAGGATGGCGTCGCACAAAATCAAGAAAGGCCTCGACCTGCCCATCACAGGCAAACCCCACATGCCTGGGCCAGGCGAGGCTATCCCTCATGGTCCCCCCATCCACAAAGTTGCAGTGATCGCTGCGGACTTCGTGGGGATGAAGCCCCGTATGTTGGTACAAGAGGGGGATGCCGTGAAACGCGGGACTCCCCTTTTCGAAGACCGCAAGCGCCCTGGAGTGCTGCACACAGCGCCAGGCGCCGGAACGGTCATCGGCGTCAATCGCGGTGCCAAGCGGGCCCTGATCTCCGTAGTTGTCGAGCTCAACGAGCGGGAAGTCGCGGGCACAGTGACCGACGACGACTTCGAGCCATTCGACACCTATACCGGCAGCCCAGCCGCAGACCTCAGCCGCGACCAAGTCCGCGACCTGATGGTGCAGTCCGGACTCTGGACCGCACTTCGGACGCGACCCTTTTCGCGGGTGCCTCCCATCGACGGCGCGCCGAGCTCCATCTTCGTCACTGCGATTGACACCCATCCGCTCTCGGCAGATGTCGACATCGCGATGGGCGGAGACCAGGACTCTTTCGAAGCCGGCCTCACCCTGCTGACTAAGCTCACCGACGGCCCCGTGCACCTGTGTCGGGCGCCCGGCAGCCAGGTGAGCGCAGGCATGGTGGACGACGTACTGCTGCAGGAGTTCTCCGGTCCGCATCCTGCGGGTCTGCCGGGCACGCACATCCACATGGTCGACCCTGTCAACCGTGGGAAGTTTGTCTGGTACATCAACTACGCCGATGTGCTGATGCTTGGTCGTCTGGCCACCACCGGTCGCATCCACCCCGAGCGGGTGGTGTCGCTCGCTGGTCCCATGGTGGAGCACCCCCGCCTGGTTCAGTCGCGCCTTGGCGCCTCCACCACCGACCTCTCCGCGGGGCAGCTGTTTGACCGCGACTATCGGTTGGTGTCCGGTTCCATTTTTGGCGGACGCACCGCATCCGGCGACCTCGCGGGCTTCCTGGGCCGCTATGCGCTCCAGTTGAGCGTACTCGAGGAAGATCGCAGCCGGGAGTTCCTCGGGTGGCTCACGCCGGGGGAAAATGCCTTTTCCATCTTCCCGATCTACGTGGCCAAGCTGTTTGCCGGCCACATGTTCGGATTCACGACCAACACCAATGGCAGTCACCGCGCGATGGTTCCCATCGGAATGTACGAGGACGTCATGCCCCTCGACATCATTCCCACCTTCCTTCTCCGCTCACTGGCCGCGAAAGACCTCGAGAAGGTTGAGCAGCTCGGCGCGCTGGAGCTGGACGAGGAAGACCTCGCACTGTGCACCATGGTCTGTCCCGGTAAAAATGACTGGGGCGCTATTCTTCGCGACAACCTCGACACCATCGAGCGGGAGGGCTGATGCAGATCATTCGCAACGCTCTGGACAAGGCCGCACCATTGTTTGAAAAGGGCGGCAGGTTCCACGACTTTCATGCATTCTTCGAAGCGCCGGACACCTTGCTGTTCACGCCGGGTGAAGTCACCAAAGGCTCCACCCACATCCGCGATGGCATGGACCTCAAGCGGCTGATGGTGACGGTCGTAGTCGCGCTCGGCCCCTGCGTGCTGATGGCGCTCTACAACACAGGGTACCAAGCGAACCTCGCCGTCGAGCTGGCTGGTGAGGCGGCGATCCGAGACGACTTCAACACGATGTTGTTCACTCTCCTCGGCTTCGCACCCGGCAACTCAACCGACCACTTTGCGAACCTTGTGTACGGTGCGCTCTACTTCCTGCCTGTGTGGATCACCACCTTTGCAGTCGGCGGGCACATCGAGATGGCCAATGCGGTCATTCGGAAGCACGAAGTCAACGAAGGCTTCCTGGTCACAGGCTTCCTTTTTCCGCTGATCCTCCCACCCACGATCCCGCTGTGGCAAGTCGTGCTCGGCATCGCATTCGGCGTCATCGTCGGCAAGGAAATCTTCGGCGGCACTGGGATGAACGTGCTCAACCCCGCGCTCACCGGGCGGGCATTTCTGTTCTTCGCCTATCCAGCGCAGATCTCGGGCGACGCGGTCTGGATCGCAGCCAACAATGTTGACGGCTTCTCCGGCGCCACCTGGCTCGGCAAGGCCGCTGCAGAGTCCGGCGCGCTGGCCAGCGCTTCCTGGTTCGACGCCTTCGTTGGGTTCGTTCCCGGCTCCATGGGCGAGACCAGCGCACTGGCTTGTCTGATGGGTGCGGGAATCCTCATCGCTACCCGTGTGGGTTCCTGGCGCACCATGCTCGGGGTCGTGCTGGGGACCGTTGCGATGACCCTCGTGCTCAACGCTGCCGGCAGTGACACCAACCCGATGTTCGAAGTGCCCTTCTGGTGGCACATGGTGCTCGGCGGATGGGCATTCGGTGCCATTTTCATGGCCACCGACCCTGTGTCGTCGGCCTTCACCGACACCGGCCGCCTGCTGTACGGCATCGGCATCGGCATCGTCGTCGTCCTGATCCGCGTCGTCAACCCGGCCTACCCCGAGGGTATGATGCTCGCGATTCTCTTCATGAACCTGTTCGCACCGCTTTTCGACCACTTTGTCGTCCAGGCGAACATCAACCGGAGGCTCGCTCGCAATGTCGCAGCCTAGTACCGGATACACCGTCGGCTTCGCCGCGGGCATCTGCTTGGTCGCATCGGTCTTCGTGTCCGGCGCCGCAGTCTCCCTGAAGCCGATGCAAGAAGCCAACAAAGTCCTGGACCGGCAGAAGAAGGTCCTCGGCGTGGCTGGATTGATGGAGAAGGGTGAGGCCATCACACCCGACGAAATCCAGAAGCGATTCGATGAGAACATCATCGCTCGTCTGGTCTCGCTGGAGTCGGGACTGGTGGTGGAAACGGCTGATAACGGCCAGACCGCAGACGAATACGACCAGCTGAAGGCCACCAAAGACCCCGCACTCAGCATCGCCACGCCCGACAACAAGGCAAAGGTGCCGCGGATGGCGAAGCTCGCCACGGTCTACTGCGTGAAGCAGGATGCCGGCTGCGACCAGCACATTCTCCCCATCGAAGGCAAGGGCCTCTGGTCCACGATGTACGGGTTTGTGAGTGTCGACTCCGACGCCAACACCATCCGTGGAATCACCTTCTACCAGCACGGCGAGACCCCCGGTCTGGGCGGTGAGATCGACAATCTCGACTGGCAACAGAAGTGGGTGGGTCGCAAGGTGTACAACGACAAGGGTTCCGTCGCGATTCACGTAAAGAAGGGTGCAGCAGGCAAAGCCGACGTCGCCCCTTACTCCGTCGACGGCCTCTCAGGCGCCACGCTGACCAGCAACGGCGTCACCCACTCCCTCGACCTGTGGCTCGGTGCACAGGGCTTCGAGAGCTACCTCAGCAACGTCAAGTCCGGGAAGGTGAAAGGATGAGCGCCACGCCAGGAGGCCTGTCCAAAGCCCAGCGGGAAGCACTGGTCGACCCGCTCTTCAACAACAACCCGGTCGCCCTGCAGGTGCTTGGGATCTGTTCCGCGCTTGCGGTCACCACAAAGATGGAGACCGCTGTGGTCATGAGCATCGCGCTCACGGTCGTGTTGTGCGGTAGCAACGTCGTGGTCAGCCTGCTTCGCGACTACATTCCGGCCAGCATTCGTATCGTGGTCCAGCTCACCATCATTGCGTCGCTGGTCATCCTGACAGACCAGGTCCTGAAGGCATTTGTGTTCGACGTCTCGAAGCAGCTCTCGAAGAGCGGCCAGCGAGCCGGCAGATTTCAGCAATGAGCAACAAAACGCTAGGGAGCAAAAGCGGTGGCAGAGGCATGGTGTCGGTATGCGAAGAACAGGAACGCGCCTCGGCCAAGTACAACATTTTTTTGTTCTATTAGTCATCACAATTTTGGTAATCTGCCATTTATTGACCCACGTTTTGGCCCAGGCGTGTAGAATGTTTCAAATTCGAACACGTTTTCTCATCAACGTAAAAATGTTTTAAAACTGAGATCGGTCGCGGGAATCGCAAGATAGCCAAGCGGCGGCCGACCGAATATGCAAAGTCATTAAATCCCAGGGTAGACCGTTGGCCAGAGGCATCGGGAGCGAGAAAAAATCTCGCCAACGCGAGAAATGTCGTGCGGGCAGTATGTGTAGGCGACCGAATCGATTTATTCACTATGCAGCAGGTCTTTGAAAATACCAGTGAATTCGGTGATGCTGCTTTGCCAAAGGGTATGTCGGTCCTGGTGCCATTCGATGATCAGGTCGCGTTGACGCATTGGCTTGATACCAACGAAGTTTTCATTTTTCAGTTCGGCGTCATAGTGGTGTGGGGGTTATCTGAAGCTGAGTTGGATGAGGTGGTCGATGCTCTTTTTCGATTTGTGTCCAAGCCAATCGCAGAACGCAAAGACATGGAACGCGATTTCGTTTTTTTCTCGCGAGCTGATATTGCAGACGACGATGATGTACACATTTCGTAATCCCAAACATTTTTTAAATGTAGACGCCAATTTTTTTGTTTCTATTTG
>CAJWOS010000145.1 GCA_913044235.1 uncultured Pseudomonadota bacterium | reverse complement strand
GCCGACGGTACCGTAGACCAACGCTATACCTTCACCTACGATACGAACGGCAACCAGCTTGTCGTGGAGTACGATGGCGATAACGATGGCACCGTTGACTATCGCAAGACTTCTACCTACGACGCTGACGGCAACGTGCTTACCGAGGCGTACGACTACGACGCCGACGGTACCGTAGACCAACGCTATACCTTCACCTACGATACGAACGGCAACCGGCTCACCCAGGCGTACGACTACGACGCCGATGGTACTGTAGATTCGCGCGATACCAACACGTACGACGCTGACGGCAACCTGCTCACCCGTGAGAGCGACGGCGACGCTGATGGTTCTGTAGATCAGCGCTCTACCTACACGTACGACGCCGACGGCAACCTGCTCACCGAGGAGTACGACGCCGACGCCGATGGCACCGTAGATCAGCGCTATGCCTTCACCTACGACACGAACGGCAACCGGCTCACCGCGGAGGTCGACACGGACGGTGACGGCACCGTAGATTGGCTCTATACCTACACCTACGATTGCTAACGGGCGCGGTCACGACGCGGCGTTGGCCTGTATCCTTCCCTTCTGGCACTCCGCTTCATCCGTTCCACAACGGCCGGTGTCGCAGGTGCCGCTGCTTCGCGCGAACCAGGCGCATACCCGTTGTGGAGCAGCACGGGGTGCTGGCATCTCGGTCGCGTCTCCGCGGCGTTGCGTGCGCGACGTGTGGGAGGCGATAACGCTTCGGGCGGTGGTGCTGCCTCCGGCGACGCTTCGTGTGTTGGCGTCGCCAGATCGGTCTGCGCGGGGTCCGCTGTAGGGGGTGTGGTGGAGCGGGTTGTCTGAAGCGGTGTTCGCGACCGGCAGGGAGGGCTCTGTGTCGGGCCTGGCGCGGGGTGATTTTTGGGCTTGAGGGCGGTGCCGGAGGGGTGAATTCCGGGGGTTCGCGCGCTGCCGGAGGGCGGCGGTTCGTCGAATTGCCCCAGCTGGGTTCGGTCCGGTAGAGGGCAAAAGGGACGGATCTATCCTATCCCTCCAGAGCGATACAGACTGGGGCGATAGCCGGTCGAATTGCCCGGGCTGGGTCTGGTTCGGTCGGCTTCCAGCGCTTCTGATGGGTCCCACCCCTCGATGAGGCGACGGCCCCATCGCCTTGGAGTGAGCATGAATGCCATGACCCACCGGACCACCATCGTCACACTCACCCTTGTCACCGCCTGCAGTGTTGGCGAAAAGACGACCGACACCGACACCGCCTCAGGAACACCTCCGGATTTCATCGGTTCGTATCTCTGTTGATTGGTCGTCCGATGCATTTTGGAGCGCCGAGTACCGCTGCACACAAAGGTCGGATCGACTCGGTCTGGCAGGGCGGCTGCCGAATGGGCTCGGGTTCGGCCGATCTCTAGACGCAGACCTCACCCCGTCCAACCGGGCCGACGTGTCCCTGGACATGTCCGGCGGCGACGCTCTCGCCCTCCCCGTATGGTTCTGGGTTGAGACCGACGACGGGATGCTAATGTTGGGATTTGCCGGAAGTGGCGACGACGGGTGCGACATCGCAGGCAATTTCTTCGGTACCGGCGGCGGAGACACCGCACCCTACCGAGACTGGTTCGTCCAGATCGGCGCCGACAGCGCAGCTCCGGGCACCAACACCATCATGACCAATGCCGTCGAGTCCGACCAGGCATCCGTTCGCCTGGAAGACCTCGAAGCGGGGGCGCTCGTCGAGAGGGGAGACAATTCCGGCACCCTGGTGGTCTCCTCCCTGGCCCCCGGCGACACCCTCGCGGCCAGCCGCTTCGAGGTCACCCGCACCGATGGAAGCACGGCGGAGGGCGCCTTCGAAGCCTGCTACTGCCCCGGACTGCCCTCGGAATAGACGACCGCTCGGGTGCGGTGCTCCGGTCCGCCCGCACACTCCCCCGGCCGCGCACCTCCCACCAGGCAAGCGCGCAGCTGACAGTGCTGTTCGAGGATGGCGCCGGTGGGTTGAAAGGTCAGCGTGCCTTCGCAGTGCGTCTCCGAAGCGCCTCCAAAGGCGCCGGTCTCTACGTGCATCCGAACCAACCCCGTCTGGCCGTCCACCACAGTCGTGAGCTCGCGGTACCACGAGCCCAGCGCAGGCCGCGGCGTTCCGGTGGCGCGCCATTCCACCTTCACTTCCGCACGTCCGTCTCCATCCAGGTCCACCACCGACAGGGCATGAAGGGCGACCCCATCCACCGCCCAGGGACGGTCTTCGGGCACCACGGGAAGGAGAATTTCGGCTCGGCCCGTCCCTGGCGGGTGCAGCACGGGCAGACACGCCTCCGCATCACAGCGCGCCTCGAGACGCCATCCCGCGGCCTCCCCCGGGACCTCGGCTGGCAGCGCTTCCACCGGTGGCTGCGGTCCCTCAGCAGCTGCGCAGAACGACCCGAGCAGCCACGCCGCCAGCATCGTCACGGGGGCCCATTCGCGGCCTGCCACTCACCCTGGAGCAGCTTCGCCGCCCGGGCCGGATCCTGGAACATCAGCTGCCCCATGCGGGCCCCAAACCGACTGACGGGCACATTCGTCCCGATGCTGCCGCGGTAGTGTGCCCACATGCGCTCCCGAAGCGTGTGGTGCTGCATCGCCCGCTGCGCAGGGTCCAGTGTGGGATGGAGCCGGATGAGCTCCGACTGGATGAAGGTCTCGGGGAACAGGCGGTCAAACAGGTGCAGGCCCCCCTGTCCGCCACCGGCTTCCGCACCAAAGACCCGCCCAGCGTAGTTCTCAGTGGTGTGCCCCGTGGTCGTGTGCGCAAAGACACTGGCTTTCGGACCGAGCTGGGTGGAGAGCTCCTGTGCTACCGACGCCTGCCCCATGCGGTGGTCCTGGCGATGCTCCAGCCAGGCTTCCTTCTCGTCGGTTCCGCGACCGGCACCACACGCGAAGAGCTGGACATTCACATCCCGGGTGGTGGCGCCGCGCACCCCGTGTACAAAGCTCTCGATGTTGGACTGCCCATAGGTGTCGGAGTGCAGCCCCTCACGGTAGCTGCCACCCGCGTCTGTCGAGAGGCCGCCGGGCATTCCATGACAGAAGAGGCTCACGTCGTTGGCCTTGGTCCAGTCCAGGCCGTTGCCCTCGATGCCGGACGCATCCAGCCGCACCATCAGGTCCTGCATGTAGGGATCGAGGCCGGCGTAGAAGTGCTGCCGAACGCCCAGGTAGATCTGGTTGAGGCCCTCGACAATCTCGGACCCCTCCCGGATGGCGATGGGCACGCCCTGCACCACCGAGCCTCCTTGCAGTCCCAGTGCACCCGTGCGCTCTGCGTACGGGGTGGCCTGCCGCTCGAACTCCTTATTGTTGTTGCTCTGGACGTCGTAGTGGACGTAGAAGGCCACCGTGTAGCCATCTGGATGGTTCTGCTTCAGGGTCGCAGCAAGTGTGTCTTCGACCTCAGCGCCCACCACGTCCTGCGTGAACAGCAAGCCCAGGCTGCTCATGTAGTGGGGGCTGGCCACGCCCACTGAGCCACCGGTACCGCGCGCCCTCTGGTCCATGACCACCGCGATGACCGTGTTTCGATCGTAGCTTCCCGTAGCGGGCACCCCCAGGTGCTTCTGCAGCTGGCGAATGATGTTGCCCCCCGGTCCCTCCGCCCCCCGCGCCCAGGCCTGCGCCGCCTTGAGCTGATCCTCGGTGAGTCCTGCGGGGAGTGGGGTCTCTTCTTCCTGGGCCGTAACGGCCTGCCCCCAGACGCTGGCAGACTGCAGCACCGACGCCAGCGTCGCGCTGATCTGTTCGCCAGCCTCCGATGCCGCCTGCCTCACCCCCGAGAACGGCCGTGTCCAGCTTGCACCCAGCTGCGAACCGCCGCCAGAACCGTCTTGTTCCGTCGTGGTGCTCGGCGGGCCGCTGGTCGTGGGGCCTGGACGTCGGCGGGACAAACCCGGCATGGTGGCCTCCGACGCTACATTCCAACAATTCGACCGGCAGGCCGATATCAACCCAATGACGCCACCCAACTCCGTCAGCCTCGCCCACGGGGAAGGTCTGCGACGGCGAGATTCTGTGGACGGCATCGGTGGGGGTCAGAGTGACCTCTCCCTCAGGGAAGCATGGGGGCCCCGCTCGTCCCGGTTCTGAGTTGGGTGGCCAGATTGGAGACCGAACGGTGTCCCTTGCCGAGTCGACCCTTCGAAACGTGGGCTAAGAATTGTGGATTGAATCGATAGATTGGTCGGTTGCGCAAGTCCGTCGTGCAAGGTTGGCTTGCCTGTGGTGGCGTTGCATCGTAGTATTCGCGCCATTTAAACCATGTACCGTACGGGGCTCCACCATGCGTACATCATCACGACTCTCCATGCTCCTGCCCATCCTTCTTCTGAGTGGCTGCGAGGCCATCAAGGACAAGCTGCAGGGCCTCCTCGGCCTGGCAGACCTGAGCCTGGTCGGTGTGACGCCCGCCGATGGCTTTGCCGATCCGGGCAGTGTAGACCATGGGGTCTTCTTCGTGGCGCTGGGTGCGGAAGACGAAAAGGGCAACCTCGTCGCGCCATTGGTTGACCTCCTCGAAGTGCGCGACGAGAGCGGAGAGCCGTTGGTGGTCGAAAACAGCGAAGAGCGGGAAGGCAGCAACCGGGGCTCCATGTTCGTGCTGGTCGACGAGTCTTCCTCCCTGATGGAGACCGATCCGGAGGAACACCGCAAGACGGCCGTGGCTCTGCTCGCCAAGCAGCTTGGCAGGTGCGCCACCGGCTGGCGGATGACCCTGCAGGGCTTCTATGGCTCGAGTGAAAACCTCAACGAAGTGGTGCCCTGGACCGACGACTTGAGTGAGATCGAAGCGGGCGCAGACATGCTGAGTGCGGACGGAGCGACCGATCTCTACGATGCGGTGGGGATGTCCATCGGAATGGTCGCCGATGATGTGTCTTCGAGCTTCAACGGCAACGACGTCGGAGCGGCGCTGGTGGTGATCTCGGACGGCGCGGACACCGCGAGCTTCGAGTGGGGGCCCACGTCCATGCTCGACGAAGCGGGCTCTGCAGGGATCCCTGTACACACGGTCGGTCTCGGGCCGGCCTCGGATCAGGCGCCCAACGCCAGCGACGACCTCGTCGCCCTCCTGCGAGACCTGTCGGATGTCAGCGGCGGCGTCTACGGCGCGGCCTCGGAAGCGAGCGACCTGCCGCGGGTGGCAGAGGCCATCGCCAAGGCCCACTGTGGGGGCTACTCGGTTCTCGTGGTCCGACACGACGACCCGCCGGAGTCCGGCTCCCTGGTCGATGGCGAGGTTGGGGTCGTGGACACGAACGTCTCTGCGCCCTTCACCTTCGTCGCTCCCTGACCGTTCGGGCAGCCATCCAACAGTCGTTGCGCAGCGCTCTGGCGATGCCGCAGACGCGATGGTGCACGGGTCGGCTCTCCGCCACGGTGGCAGCCTGACCCGGAGTCGTGCCATGCCGACCGCTGCACGGACGGTCTCGGCTCCGATGGATACCCTCGCCGCCGCGCTCCACGCTGCCGAGGGATAGAAAACACCAACCGCTCTTGAACTCTACGGGTCCAAGTCGTCCCGAGCTTGGCCGAGGCGAGACCATGGCTCGCCGAGCCGGAGCAGACCGCAGGGCTGTGCAGGGGCCATCTGCCCCATCGATGCCAGGAGACACGCGCCGACGGGCGCGGAGGTCTTCCTGTTGGGTCGGGCGCGGAGTGGCATGTTGGCTTGAAGGCCGTGCTGGCGGGGTGAAGTCGCGGGGTTGATGCGCTGCGGTGGGGCGACGAGTCGTCGGATTGGCACGGCTTGGCTCGGTTTTCTTGCGCAAGCAAGACGCCCGTTGCGGTACGCTCCTCGACCACACCCGAGGAATCGTGACTCGAATTGCCCTTCTCATCTGCTCCTGCACCCTCGCCATCGGAGTCAGCGGCTGCGCCGACGACGATGGCGGACCGAAGCCCAGCGGCACCACCGATGATGGTGGAGCTGGCAACACTACGGATGCCGACGAAGACGGCTTCTCCGCCGCCGACGGAGACTGTGACGACACCGACCCGAACATCTCGCCCACAGCGAGCGACATCGTGGGTGACGGCATCGACCAGAACTGTGATGGGATCGATGGCACCGACATCGACGGCGATGCCTGGGCATCGGTCGCAAGCGGCGGGGAAGACTGCGACGACACCGACGCGGCCGTGAATCCCGGTGCCACCGAAGAGCCCTATGATGGCATCGACAACGACTGCGCCGATGGGGACCTCACCGACGTCGACGGCGACGGCTTCGATGGCGGCAGCGACGGCGACGACTGCAATGACGATGACAGCAGCGTGAACCCCACCGCAGATGAGCTCTGCGACGGACTCGACACCAACTGCGACGGTGCGCTCGCCAGAGATGAAGTGGATGAAGACAGCGACGGCCACCTGGCCTGTGCCGAGTGCGACGACGCCGATGCCACAGTCTTTCCCGGTGCCGACGAAGTCTGCAACGACCGCGACGACGACTGCGATGGCGACATCGACGAAGACGCCCGCTGGTATCCAGACACCGACCGCGACGGCTACGGGGATGCCGACGCCACGGTGACTCTGGCTCCGTGCGATGCCCCCCCGGATGACATGGTCGACAATGCAGACGACTGCGACGACGCCCGGGCCGATGTGCATCCCATGGCGGACGAGGTGTGCGACCACGGAGACATCGACGAGGACTGCGACGGACGCGCTGACGACGACGACGACGCCGCCCTGGGCAAGTTGGAGATGGCTCCGGATGATGACGGCGACGGCTTTGGCGATGAAGACCGCACAGAGCTGCGCTGCGACGCTCCCACCGGCTGGGTGACCAACATCCGAGACTGCGACGACACCGATGACACCATCCATCGTGGCATTCGGGATGAAAGCAGCCTGTGCATCATCGATGCCGATGGCGACGGCTGGGGAGACAAGTTCGCGGGTCCCCCCCTCGATGCAGGCCGAGACTGCGATGATGCCGACGCCGGAATGTACCCGGGACTCGCCTACGAAGAGCCCGACCTCTGCACCATCGACAATGACAGCGATGGCTGGGGCGACGAGCTCGCCACGGCCCCCATCGAGCCGGGCACGGACTGCGATGACAGCGACGGCACCGTGCACCCCGGGGCCTCCGAGGCGGGCCTGACCTACTGGGAAGATCTCGCGTGTGACGGGGGCGGTGGAGACGTGGAAGATGCCGACTTGGAGATCGACGGCGGACACTACTCGCTCGCGGTCGGCGACATCGACGGCGACGGTACCGTGGACCTCGTCCTGTCGGATCCGTGGGCTGCCGACGGCGCCAACGAGGGAGGGCGGACCGATGTGTTTCTGCACAGCACGCTGTCCGCGGCTGTACCGGGCACCCTGTCCGAGGATGACGCCGACCACTCCATGTATGGCAGCGTCGCCAAGGACTACGCCGGTCTCTCTGTAGCGGTCGCCGGCGATGTAGACGGCGACACCCTCCCCGACCTGCTCATTGCGGCACCCGTGCATGACGACGAGTGGTCGGACATGGGGCTCGTGTATCTGGTGCTGGGCTCGACACTTGCCGCGGCCGGCAACACGCCCATCGACCTCGACAGCGCCGACTACTTCTTCTACGGCGAGTTCGGCATCAGCTACGCCGGATGGTCGGTCGGCGGTGCCGGAGACATCGATGGGGACGGCCTCGACGACATGGTGATCGGTGCGCCTGGGAGCAGACGAAATGCGGGTGTCTCCACCGGGGCGTCCTACATCGTCCTTGGGAGCACGCTCGCCGCGTCGGTCTCCAGCAGCATCGACCTCGAAGACATCGAGGTGGCTGTGGTGGGGGCTGCGGTTGGTGATGCCCTGGGTGAGTCCAACACCATCGCCGGCGACATCGATGCCGACGGGTTCGACGACCTCCTTGTGGGCTCTTCGGAGGCCGACACGGCCTATGTGGTGTTGGGTAGCACCATCAATGCCACCACCGCCTTCCCCATCGATGTCTCTACCAGTGCCGACTACACGCTTGAGGGCGAGCAGAGTGGCGACGAAGCCGGAAGCACGGTGAGCTGGGCCGGAGACGTGGATGGAGACGGCCTGGAGGATCTCCTCGTCGGCGCATTCTTCGCCGATGAAGCTGGCTCGCCGGTCGGCAAGGCCTATGTGGTCACGAGCAGCACGCTCTCCAGCGCGAGCAGCAGCACCTTCAGCCTCGCCAACGCCGACTACGTCTTGATGGGTGAGGCGGCCGCGGATGGTGTGGGGCTCTTTCTCTCGACGGCGGGCGACATTGACAGCGACGGACTGGACGATGTCTTGGTGGGCACAAGCATCGACACCACACACGTGATCCTCGGGGACACCATCACCGCCGGGATCCGGTCGCCTGCCACTACAGCACGGACCGACTTCTCTTTTCAGGGTGGCTACTTCGGGTCGGCAGCCGGAGACGTCAACGGCGACGGTCGCGATGACTTCTACATCATCGGCAGCAGCACCTATCTGGTGTTGAGCGGGCTGTAGGCCGGCGGCGGTACGATGGTCCTCGCGGCTCAGTCTGTGCTCTCTGGGGTGCACACAGACACTCAGGCCCTCAGCCTCATCAAGAGCAGCGTCTCGCCGATGATGGTGGCAGAGCAGGTCCTTGGGGGACCGTGTCATCCGCTTTCGAGCGGTACGGTCCGATTTCATCGGTCCACCGTCTATCGGTTTCCGAACACCCGACGGTGCTGTCGAGGTCTCTGTGAGAGCGCAGCCTCTTGACCACTCTGATCGGATGAGCCTTCAGGTCCCAGGGAGAATGCTTCAGGAGAATGTCGGTTCGGTGGTGCTGCTTCCTGCGACGCTTCCGGTGTTGGCGTCGCTGGGGCGGTCTGCCACGGGCCCCGCCGTAGGGGGAGGGCTGGAGCGGGTTGTCTGAAGCGGGGTTCGCGACGGGTGGGGAGGGCTCTGTCCCAGGTCAGGCGCGGGGTATTTTTTGGGCTTGCGGGAAGCGTTGATGGGGTGATTTCAGGGGGTTGGCACGCTGCCGGAAGGTGACGGGTCGTCGGATGGCCCTCGCTGGGTTCGGTCCGGCAGAGGTCAAGAGCGGTTGAAGTTTCCGATCCCTACGCACAGTCCTTGCGCTTCTGGAGGTCCGCAACCCATCCAGGCAGGCACTGGTTCGCGGTTGTGTATCGCTCGAAGCTGGCCCCACGGTCTGCCGTGCACAGCGTGCGGCAGTCCGTCTCCACGAGGCGGTCGGGATCGGCCTGCCAAGGGGGCTTCGGTTCCGAGCTCGAGCAAACCCACAGGATGCCCATCACCGCGAGGAGCTGGAGGGACGGGAACATGAAGCCCTGCGGGAGTGGCTTGATTGCGAGGCTGGACGCGATCAGATGCCCGGTGGTGTGTGGCGAGGTCTGGTGCATGGTAGCGTGCAGCTGGAGGGGCTCAATGAGTACAGAAGCCAAGCTTCCTGTCGCGATTCCCGTTGCGATTGTCAGCGCCGTCACAGCCGTCACAGCGTGTCGAAACATCTGTCTGCTGGCCGGTACTCCGGTGGATACGCCGGACGGTGCGGTTCCCATCGAGCGGCTGCAGCCGGGCCACAGCGTGTGGGCCTGGTCGGTCGCCGAAGGACGACGGGTGGTCCGCACGGTGACGGAGCTTCACATTGGAGCGGCTGACGCGTGGCTGGTATGGCGGATCGAGGGTGGTGTGACCCTCTCGCTCACGGGCGAGCATCCCGTGTGGGCGCCCGCGTCGCGGTCCTGGCGTCCCGCGCACTCTTTGGCGGTTGGTGATGTTGTATGGGTGGTCGACTCAAAGGGCCAAGGGCATCCTCGCACCATCGAGTCCATCTCAAAGCACCAAGCGTCGAAAACGCCGGTCTTCAACCTGGCGGTAGAGACAGACGAAAACTATCTGGCAGGTGGTGTCTTGGTGCACAACAAGTCGCCGGTCTGGAAGGACTCGGGGGCCTGGGACTCGGGCATCACCATCGAGGACAACCTGCCGCCGACCGTGGCCATCACCACCCCCGCAGCGGGCACCTTGCTTCCCGCGGATGCGGCCATCGTGGTGGAGGCCACCATCGATGATGCGGAGGACGGCCCCGGCGGCTTGAGTGTGGCGTGCGAGAGCAGTCGCGATGGGGTGCTCGCCGTGGCGGATCCAGCGGTGGATGCCGATGGCCGATGGCGAGGCACCGTGGCGCTGTCGGAGGGCGTCCACGAGCTGTCGGTGACCGTCACCGACTCCGGGGGCCTGCGCACCTCGGCGTCGGTCTCGGTCGAGGTGGAAGCACCGGGTGAATGAGCCGTCCATCTTTGGGGCAAAGGCATCGATGGCGGTCGCCGCTGCCGGTCCGGTCGGAAGCCGTCCCAGGAGCGCTCCCCTTCGACGGCTTCGCCCTCCGCGAATCCTATAGGGTAAAGCCTCCACCCAAGGTTGCCACAACCCCTGCAATCCCCGATGTGCCTCGGTTCCACGGCAGTGCAGTGGTGGACTGATCGTAGACAAAGCCCACGGAAATGTAGGCGACTGCGTTGCTGGTCCATAGCGAGAACTGGCTTCCGTCGAAGACGAATGCGCCATCGTCGGAGACCGCGCAGTTCACAACCTCAAAACCATCGGCCGTCGCACCGTTTTGAATGGACATCGAGATCAGCACCCAGTCAGCCCCAGAGGCCGTCCAGGAGAAGTCTTGGTATTGGCTGATGTACGGTGGCATGCTTGAAGAAAGGTTCGGGCTCGACACGACCGGGCCTGTGCTCGGCAGGCGCAGGACCGACTCGACGTCTTCCATGGGAAGGATCCCGCCTGGGGCAAGGAGATCGTAGCTGGCCCCTGCGATGAGGCTGGTCGGCTCTCCCAAAAATCCCGTGCCATCGAACGATAGCTGCGCCGTGCTGCCCGAAGTGGGCTCCAGTTCAATCTGCGAGACGCCAGGGTCGAAGGTGGTCACACTCGGCATTCCTGTCCAGGTCTCACTCCGGCAAGTGTCGAGGGTGGGCGTGAACAACTCGTACCACCGCACCCCCGTTGGCTCTGAGAAGTACACGGCTGCACTGAGCAGATCGTCTGGTGCGCCGCCGGACCAATAGGTGCCCGTGTAGCGAGTCAGCTCCACGATACCCATCATGCCGTACTGACCGGCCGCATCATCCCAGTATCGGAAGGCATCGGACAGGCTGGCCGAGCCCCGATCCACAGTGACGTCTACCGCAGAGAGTCCCGTGTCGGACACCTCTGGGGTCACCACCACCAGCTCGGTCTCCGTAATGGAAGTGACCGTCGCCGCAGCACCGGCAATCTCGACGGACACCGACTCATCAAAGGGACCTCCGGTGATGGTGACCAAGTCGCCACCGGCATTCGAGCCGTAGTCGGGGGCCAGCGCGTCGACCGTGAGGTCGATGGGTCCATCCGACCCCCCATCGCCCGAGCCACCGTCGCCGGAGCCACCATCGCCCGCGTCACCATCACCCGCGTCATCATCACCCGAGCCACCGTCGCCGGAGCCACCGTCGCTGGAGCCACCATCGCCGGAGCCACCATCGCCCGACCCACCACCGGCTTCACCGCTGGAGTCCCGGCCACGGCCGCCAGAGTCATCCCCACCCGTCCACGACGCGGTGTCGAGACGGTCACCTGTGTCCTTGCTGCTGCCCCCGCCCCCCAAACATGCCCCGGCTGCGGCGGCAACCAGCACCGCGAGGAGTGTGTTCGACCAGCCGATCCTCATTGTTGGTTCCCATTCGCAGCGTGGGAAGCCGTGACCGTCGGGATCTTGCAACATAAAAACCTCGTCGTTTGACGCTACCAAGAGCCATATCGCTTGTGCAAGAGCGATGGGTATCGGGCGCTGGGGCCCGCCAGGGGTAGAGTTCCCCATCAGCCAAGGCCCCCTTTCCCTTCTGGAATGACCATGAACGACATGATCCGTTTGAAGACCCTTGCCACCATCGCCATCGCTGGCACCCACCTTTTTGTCGCGGGTTGTGGCGATAAAGAGGTGCCCGACGAGGAGGGCCCGAGTGACGACTCGGGCGAGGATCCGGGGGGTGACGCAGGCGGCGATGCGGGCGACGAGGTCGACAGCGATGGGGATGGCGTTCCCGAAGACGATGACTGCGACGACGACAATGCCAGCATGCCGACCAATGACTTCGACTGCGATGGCATAGCCACGGCCGACGACTGCGACGACTCAGACGCCAGCATGCCGACGAACGATGCAGACTGTGATGGCATCATCACGGCTGACGACTGCGATGACAGTGACCCGGTATCCACAATCGTGGCCGACGATGCAGACTGTGATGGCATCATCACGGCTGACGACTGCGATGACGCAGACGCCCAGGTTGTCACTGGGGGCGACCCTGAAGGAGACGGGTTTTCCTTGCACCCCAACTGCGTCACGGTGCTTTGTCCGGACGTAGAGGTCGGAGCCACAGGGGTGGTGGGGGAGAAGACCTTCACAAAGGTCGATGAAGACGCTCTTCGAAACTTGTACTACGACCCTGGAGCCTTCGAGTCTGTCTGTATCAGTGGCGTCCCAGACATGTGGTACATGTTCGGATTCCTGCCGTCGTTCAACCAGGACATCAGCCATTGGGACACAAGCGGCGTACTCAATATGCAGAGGATGTTCAGCGACGCCACCTCCTTCAACCAGGACATTAGCCATTGGGACACGAGCAACGTCTTCGGGATGGAAGGGGTGTTTGCCAACGCCACCGCCTTCAACCAAGACATCGGCGGCTGGGACACGAGTAGCGCGCAGGAAATGAGCAGCATGTTCTCCGGCGCCACCGCCTTCAACCAGGACATCGGCAACTGGGACACCAGCAGCGCGAGCTCGATGCAGAATATGTTTTGGGGTGCCACGGCGTTCGATCAGGACATCAGCGGTTGGGACACCAGCAACGTCCGAAAGATGGGCGGCATGTTCCACGGGGCAGTGGCGTTCAACCAAGACACCACCGGCTGGAATACGAGCAGCGTCAGAGAAATGAACGGTCTGTTTCAAGACGCCATGTCGTTCAATCAGGACATCAGCGGTTGGGACACCAGCAGCGTCCAAACGATGGAAGGCATGTTCCAAGGCGCCACGTCATTCAATCAAGACATCGGCGCCTGGGACACAAGCGAAGTCGAGTCCATGGGCAGCATGTTCCAGGATGCCTCATCATTCAACCAGGACTTGAGCGGGTGGTGTGTATACGAGATCGATGAGCAGCCGGCATCGTTCGACGACGGGGCGTCCTCCTGGAGCAGGCCTCGCCCCAGATGGGGCTCCTGTCCCTGAGCCATGTCCGGCCTGGTCGTCCACCCGACCCGCGCAACCGTCGGCAGACGGTACCGCGCGACCAGTGGGCGGTGCTGAACGGGACTCTCCTCAAAACGAAAAGAGGCAGGCGCGCTGTGCCGCAACCAGAACGACTCAACCGGCGCGACTCTCCGCGCGGCCATCTCACCCCCTTTTCCCCCCGCGAGCTCGCCAAGCCGTGGGGAGTCCACTCAACCCTCAGTCGTCTGCGGCCAGATATCCACTGAGCGAGCTTCCAAACGAATAAGAACCACCCCAATAAACAGTTACCCACGAGGCTGACAGCTCCCAATACTCACTGGTCCCACGAAGTGTGATTGTGTCTTCATCATACAAATCGCCATCGTAAAGGAAGCCGGAGCGCCAGTCCGAAACATAGGACATTCTTTCGAGATAGTTGTCCGCTCCGGTGTAGTAGGCCCACTCCGTTGACCAACTGTTCGGGGGCGTCCGCCCGTAGTGGTACGTGCAGTCCTCTGAAAAGAGAAGGTACTCCACCGAAATCGTGTATTCGCAATCGGGGCAGGCTCTCGTTGATTCAGCCGCCTCGGCTGTGGCTTCGATTGTACAATGGCCAAAGTTGATGGTCTGGAAGCCCGACCATGTCGGCGGCGATTCGCCTTCGCCTTCGCCTTCGCCCTCGCCTTCGCCTTCGCCTTCGCCTTCGCCTT
>CAJWOS010000144.1 GCA_913044235.1 uncultured Pseudomonadota bacterium | reverse complement strand
CCCCGCGAGCGCGCGCATCTCCTGCGCGTGGCGCGGGCTCACGTCGTTGATCTCGCCCCTCACCTCCAGCCGGCCCAGCGCCACCCTGGGCACGCCGTTCTTGCTGTAGGCCTTGAGCGACGCGGACGCGCCCCGGTCGCAGCCGGCGACCATGAAGCCCCAGGCGTCGTACTTGCCGCAGGCCACGGCCGGCCCGCGGTCCGCGAGGCACGCGCCGAGCGATCGCATCGTATTCGACAAAACCACGTCGCCCCAGAGCTCGCACTCGAACTCCAGGACCGCCAAACAGACCGCGGGTTCGTCGTCGCCCACGGCGGGCCAGTCCAGCGGCGTCGCGACGCGGCAGCAGGCCTTCTCCGGGAAGCAGCCGTCGCCGTCGACCGTCGAGAAGTCGTCGCGGCGGAGCTCGACGGCCGAGCCTCCGTCGACCACGATGGACGCGCCGGGCCCCGAGTCGAAGAGCAGCAGGCCGAGCTCGTTCGTCGGGGTCCACGCGGGCGCCGACGTCATGTGGTAGAGCAGCTTCATGCGGTAGTCGTCGACGCTGGATTCCCCGCGCGGCCTCGCGACGGCCGCGCGGCAGAGCGTCCGCGCGGCTTTCGGCACGACGTAGACCCGGTCATTGTCAAACACTTCCAGGTACCGCGCCGCCGCCGCGAGGACGCGCGAGAGAGGGTGTGCCTCCACCGCCTCTGCCAGCTCGGGCCGCCCGTCGAGCCAGCGGGTGTGGACCGCTCCCTCCACAAAGTCGGCGTCGACGAGAATCCGGAGGAGGAGGTCGCGGTTGGTCGCACCGCCGAAGAAGACGGTGTCTTCGAGCGCACGGAGCAGCTTCCGTCGCGCGGTGTTTCGGTCGGGACCGGTCGCAATGAGCTTGGCGACCATGGGGTCGTAATGGGCACTGATCGTGCCGCTGGCCGACAGCCCATGGTCGACTCGAATGGCCGCGGGAGGAACCCACGCGGCATACGGGCCCGGCTGCGGCAGATAGCCCTGCGACGGGTCCTCGGCGTACAGGCGCACTTCGATGCTGTGGCCTGACAGGTGCACATCCGACTGGGACGTCCCCAGCGGCTCGCCGAGCGCGACCCGAAGCTGAAGCTCCACGAGGTCCAGTCCCGTGACCATCTCCGTGACCGGGTGCTCCACCTGCAGTCGGGTGTTCATCTCAAGGAAGTAGAACGCGCCGTCGGGACCGAGGAGCAGCTCGACCGTGCCGGCCCCCACATACCCCACCGCTGCTGCGGCATCGCATGCGGCCTGCCCCATCTGGCCCCGCAGTGCGGCATCGACGGCCGGGCTCGGCGCCTCTTCCACCACCTTTTGGTTGCGGCGCTGCACAGAGCAGTCCCGCTCGCCAAGGTGAATGGTGTTGCCCCAAGTGTCGGCAAAAACCTGCACTTCGACATGCCGGGCTCCCTCGACCAGCCGCTCCAGCAAGAGCCGTCCGGAGCCAAATGCTGCGCCGGCTTCCGCTCGAGCGGATCGCAGCGCATCCGACAGGTCGTCGGGCCGTCGAACGATGCGCATCCCGCGTCCGCCGCCACCGGCCGTGGCTTTCACCAGGAGCGGGTAGCCGACCGATGCGGCCGCTTCGATCAGCTGCTCGTCGGTCGGGTCGTCACCCTCGAAGCCGGGCACAACCGGCACTCCGGCCGCCCGCATCCGCTCCTTGGCTGCAGCTTTGTCGCCCATCGCTGCGATGGCGGATGCCGGTGGCCCCACCCATACCAAACCCGCATCAGCCACTGCTGCGGCAAAGTCGGCGTTTTCAGACAGAAAGCCATAGCCGGGATGGATCGCTTCGGCGCCGGTTGCCTCGGCTGCGGCGAGAATGCGTGCCGGGTCGAGATAGCTCTCCGCCACGGCCGCCGGACCGATGCGAACGGCCACATCCGCCATGGCCACGTGTGGTGCATCCGCATCGGCATCGCTGAAGACCGCCACGGTCCGCAGTCCGAGCGCCTTTGCTGTGCGCATCACCCGCACGGCAATCTCGCCGCGATTGGCCACCAACAGGGTGTCCCAGCCGGAAGAATTGATCGTCATACCCGCACTCTCAAAAACAGGAAGGAAGGGATCACCCAGTGGCCCAGGGGGGCGGCTGGCGGATCAGGCGGGCCATCATGCCGGCTTGGGCCGTCTCACTGCGCGCCCGCTCGGCGAAGTCGACCGCTGCTGTATCCAGGATGTCGTCGAGGGGAGCGGTACCCACCCGTCGCATGATGGCTTTGGTCTCGGCCACCGCACCCGGCTCGCACCGCCGGATCTGGTCGAGGACACCCTGCAAAGCTCCGTCGACCTGGTCCGGCGCCACAAGCTCGTGAGCGAGCCCAACGCGGACCGCTTCCGCCGCGCCAAGAGTCGCCCCCGTGACCGCCAGTCGACGGGCGTGGGAGTGCCCAAGCCGCTGCACGATGAAGGGAGCAATCTGGGCGGGCGTGATGCCCAGTGAGGTCTCGGGAAGACGAAAGCGTGCGCCGTCAACCGCGAGCGTGATGTCGGCCACACACGCAATGCCGAAGCCACCGCCCATCACTGCCCCTTCGCACACCGCAACAACGGCAGCGCCGAGGCCGTCGAGCGCTTGAAGCATCGCGCCGAAGCGACGGTTGAGTGCCGCGATGGCGTCGGTTCCGTCATCGTTCATCGCCGAGGCCGCTCGCTGCATGTCGGCGATGTCGCCACCCGAGCAGAAGTGTCCGCCCGCACCGCGCAGCACCACCGCGCGCACCGACGGATCGACCTGCGCTTCGGTGAAGGCCGCGATCATGGCCTCCACCATGGCGAGGCTCATTGCATTGCGCTTCTCGGGACGCTGAAAGGTGACGTGCAGGCAGCCGCCTTCCCGCCGAAGCTCGAGTGATTCTGAATCCGACATCGGCCCTCAGCTCCGCTTCTTCTTTTTCTCGGGCAGAGTGCCCATCAGCTTGCAGATGATGCTGAGCATCACCTCGTCGGCACCACCGCCAATCGAGATCAGGCGCGTGTCGCGGTACATCCGGGCAATCTCGGTCTCCCACATGAAGCCCATCCCACCCCAGTACTGCAGGCAAGAGTCAGCCACCTCACGGGCCAGACGCCCCGACTTGAGCTTCACCATCGACGCGAGCATCGTGACGTTCTCACCGCGGATGTACTCCTCGGTGGCCCGATACACGAGCGCCCGAAGGGCCTCGATCTCTGTGGAGAGCTCTGCGAGGCGGTAGTGCACCACCTGGTTGTCGAGGATCGACTTGCCAAAGGCCTTGCGCCCACGGGTCTGCTCGATGGTGAGCTCGATGGCCCGCTCCAGTCCACGCAGCACGTTGGCGCCAGCCCACAGCCGCTCTTCCTGGAACTGAAGCATCTGCATGAAGAATCCACCGCCTTCATCGCCAATGAGGAAGCGCTTGGGAATGCGCACTTCGTCGAAGTAGATCTCCGCGGTGTCGGAGCTGCGCATGCCGAGCTTGTTGAGCTTTCGGGCACGCACCACCCCCGGGGTGTCCATCGGGATCACCACGAGCGACTTGTTCATGTGCGGATGACCTTCACTGGTGTTCACCAGCGCACACATCCAGTCGGCCTGCATGCCGTTGGTGATCCAGAGCTTCGAGCCGTTGATGATGTAGTCATCACCATCGCTCACGGCCTTGGTCTGGATGCGGGCCACGTCTGATCCAGCGACCGCCTCCGAGACGCCCAGACACACCACCTTGTCGCCCGCAATCGTGGGCGCGAGGAACTCAGCGCGGAGCTCATCGGAGCCAAAGCGAGCCAGCGCGGGTGTGGCCATGTCGGACTGCACCCCCATCGCCATAGGAATCCCACCCACAGTGCACCGTCCGAGCTCTTCCGCCGCGGCAACCGAGTAGCTGTAGTCGAGGCCCGACCCGCCGTATTCCTCCGGCTTGGTGAGCCCGAGCAGACCGAGCTCGCCTGCCTTCTTGAAGAGCTCGTGGGCGGGGAAGATGCCCGCCTCTTCCCACTCGTCCACGAAGGGGTTGATCTCATTTTCGACGAATTTGGTGACCGTCTCCCGCAGCATGCGGTGTTCGTCAGTCCATTCCATGGGTCACTCCCGGTTCGGTGTCGTTGATTTCGTTGGAGAAGAGGGGCTCAGCCACGCGCCACGCCAAAAGTGCTGGGATGCAGCACCCGGCGTCGGGCTTCGATGCAGGTCGCAAGGCAGAACGACAGGACTTCGCGAGTGTCTCGCGGATCGATGATGCCGTCGTCCCAGATGCGCGCGGTCGCGAACAGGGCCGTCGCTTCGCGGTTGAGCTTCGTGCGGATGTCGCCGGCCATGTGCTCGAGGACTTCCTCCATCACCGGCATTCCCCGCCGCGCAAACTTGGCCCGCGTGATCATCTTCATCACGGTGGCGGCTTGATCTCCGCCCATCACGGCCACCTTTGCGGTGGGCCACGAGAAGATGAAGTCGGGGTCGTAGGCCCGGCCGCACATCCCATAGTTGCCGGCCCCGTAGGCGCCGCCCAGCACGATGGTGATCTTCGGGACCGTGGTGTTCGCCACGGCTTGGATCATCTTGGCGCCGTGCTTGACCGCACCGTTCTGCTCGGCGGTCTCGCCCACCATGTAGCCAGTGGTGTTCATCAAAAACACGAGCGGGGTGTTGGACTGCTGGCACAGCTGGATGAACTGTGCGGCCTTCACGCTTCCCTGTGGGAAGATCGGCCCGTTGTTGCCCAGGAGCCCCACCGCACGGCCATCGATCCGCGCATGCCCACACACGGTGTTGCTGCCATACCGTGCCTTGAACTCCAGGAACCGCGAGTCGTCGACCAGTCGGGCGATGACCTCGCGCACATCGTAGGGCCGCTTCGGATCCGTGGGCACGACTCCGCAGAGCTCGTCGGTGTCGTGCCGTGGCGGCCGCACCTGCAGCGTGCGCGTGGTCGGCACATCGTCATTCCAGCCGAGGGCCGCCACCACTTCACGAGCCATGTGGATTGCATGGACATCATCTTCGGCGAGATACTCCACCGTTCCTGACACTTCGGCATGCATCTGTGCGCCGCCGAGGGTCTCCTCTTCCGCATCCTGACCCAGCGCGGCCTTTACGAGAGGTGGACCGGCGAGGAAGATCTTGGCGCGCTCGTCGACTGCGATGACGTAGTCGGACAGGCCGGGCATGTACGCGCCGCCGGCCGTTGAAGAGCCATGCACGACCGTGATCTGGGGAATCCCAGCGGCACTGAGGCGCGCCATGTTGGCAAACACCTTGCCGCCATCCACGAAGATCTCAGACTGGTAGAGCAGGTTTGCACCGGCGCTCTCCACCATCGACACCACAGGCAGCCGCTCGCGCAGGGCAACCTCTTGCGCACGCAGGGTCTTGCGCAGACCCATCGGGGTGATGGCCCCTCCCTTGATGGCAGAGTCGTTGGCGGTCACGAGGCAGCGCACCCCCGACACAAAGCCGATTCCCACCACGTTTCCACCACCGGCGCGAGCCTTGTCGCCCGTGTCGTCGTGCATGTCGGTCCCCGCAAGGGTCGACAGCTCCACAAAGGGGGTTCCCGGGTCGAGCAGCTGCTGCACCCGCTCGCGCGGCATCAGCTGCGATCGCTTCACGAACTTGCCGCGCGCGCGCTCACCATGGGCACGAACCAGATCTTCGAGGGTGCGGATCTCATCGACCATCGCCATCATCGAGGTGCGGTTTTCGACGAACTCGGGATCGGTGGGGCGCACACGAGACGAAAGAATGCTCATCGGGACGCTCTCCAGCGGGCGCTCGCTGTCACCAGCGAGGCCACTCGGTCGGGGCCGACACCCACGCCCATCAACACAAACCGCAGGCTCTCAGCCAGCACACGGTCGATGGACTCAGGCTCGTACACCCATGCTTCATAGAGGATGTGATCGAACAAAGTGACGATGAAGCCAGCGATCCTGCGGGGGTCTTCGAGTTGGAAGACGCCCGAAGATGCGCCATCTTCGAGAAAAATAGCGGCCGTCTGCGCCAGCCGAGAGCGACCATCGCGGACCACACGCAAGGTGGCTTCCGCGGACTCAGCGTGGCGAAACACCCGCTCGAGGTCGAGGTTGCGGGCCACCGCGTCCACCATCGAGACCACCACCCGCGCCAGCCGCTCATCGGCCGGGCACCCGCGCTGAGACTCTTCCGCGAGCGTCCGGGCGTAGTCTCGAAAAACCTCGCGCCGGAGCTCCGTGAGCAGCCCCTGCTTGCCCTTGAAGTAGAGGTAGAAGGTGCCTTGGGCCACGCCCGCTTCGCGAACGATGGCCGACACTGGCGTGCGGGCGTACCCATCGAGCACAAAGCGACGCCGCGCAATCTTCAGGAACTGCGTTCGGCGGTCGGGAGTCGGTGACTGACTGTCAGTCATGCGCATCGGTATACACCGACGCGCTCCCGAACACAACCCCACCCCCACCGGTCGTTCCCAGCGGTTCTGCAACATGCGATCCGGTCATCTGTGGCTGCTCGACCTGTCCCCAGACACCGGACAGCCTCGCTCGCGGCCACCAGGACCGCGCATGACCTACGGGATCTCGAGAAAGATCGGCTGGCATCCTTGGTAGCAGCTGGCGCTGACCGGCGGGCTGCCGTTGCGCGATGCTTCCACTTTCACGGCCGAATGATCGTAGGAGATCGTGAACGAAAACTCGCCCGGCTGCATCAGCTCCGCGGTGCTCACCACCTCATCTTCCAGCGTGAGCACGGTGACCGTGACCGAACCGGCCGGCGCATCGACCGTGCCGGCGACCGACCAGTAGCTGGGCTCGTACGACTCGCTGTTGTCGGGTGGTGCCGCTCGGCGAGACGGGACGATTCCCGGATAGAGGTTTGCCTGAGGGGAGAGCTCATTGACCGTAAGCGAGACCCCACCCTGGATGACGTCCTTGACCTGCGAGGCATCGAAGGGCTCCTCCTGTCCAAGCAGCGCTTTGGATGGCCAGCCTGAATCGAGAATCCCTTCGCTGAGTGCATCGGCGAAGAATCCCGCACCCAGTGCCGTGGGATGCATTTCGTCGAGGTAGAGGTCCTTCCCGGGGTGCTCCTCGGCGGCAGCGATGAGTGCCGGCGCGAGGGCGATGACTGGAAGACCATGATGGGCAGCCACTGCCTTCTGGGCATCGAAGTACGGAGACCAAGCCACATCGGGCCCCACCAGCTGCTCGGCCATCTGTCGATTGACCGGAGACACAAGCGCCACGTCAATGTTCCGGGCCGAAGCATCGCGAACCATCTTGTCGAGATTGTAGGCGTATCGATCGATGGGCACGCGTCGGATGCCGTAGTTCGACAGCTCACTGGAGCGGGTCCAGGTCACCATCCGTGCTTGGGGGTCACCGATGGACTTGTCCACCATCGCCGCAACGACCAGGAAGAGCGCCGACCCGGAGAGCGGATGCTGCAGCCACAGTCGGCGGGTGCGGAGCAAGTCGGCATCACGAAAGTGGTCGAAGTTGTTGTCGCTCCAGAGGTTGCCAATCAGCAGAAGCGTGGGCTCCAGCGCCCAGCCGTCTTCATCGAGCAGCATCCGGGTCTGTTCTGTGGAATATCCGGGGATGCCCCCGTTGACGGCATCGAGCTCGACCCCTGCCGCACGAAGTCGAGTGACCGTCTGCTCGATGATGGTCTCATCATCTTCAATGCCGTGTCCGAAGAACGTGGAGTCTCCCACAAGCATCACCCGCTCCCGACCCTCGGGTCGGGGCAGCTCCGGCAGTTCTCCACGCAGTCCCTTGTCGTTGATGAACGCCGCGACAGTGCCCACTTGGCGGTGCCCAGTGTTCATGCCCCAGAGGCGAGTGGGATGGCCCCCCATGACGACCGCGCCACGGTCTCCGCCCTGCCACTGTGGAATCTGAGGGCCCACGATCCGCGCCGCACCCTCCGCCATGAACAGCACCGCTGCGGCCACCCCAAGGCCGCCGAGCGCCCGGCCCCAGACTGGGAGACGCTTTCTCGTTCGGCGCGTGCGCCGACGCCGGCTCACGCGCCCTCTTCCAGGGACCGCGACACCAGCCGTCCATCGAGCGCACGGACCATCACAAGGGAACCACTCGCGCTCGCTGCCCTCCAGCCACCATCGCAGGGCGAGAAGACCGCGCCGGGGAAGGGCAGCTGCTCGGCGTCGGGGGCTTCGGTGGTGACCAACACACCCCCCACGCCCGATGGCAAAGCATCGGCGAAGTCACCCATCGTCTGCCACTGCTCTGCAGCGAGCAGCCAGAGCACGGTTACCGGTCGTCCACCGTCGCCATCGATGTAGTCAAGTGGCTCCTCGAGATGGACGGGACGCGTGCCGTGCACACGAAAGACGGGCCCGCCCGCGACGCGCGGCAACAGGCGCGCACTCGGTGCCACCACCAGCACGCGGTGTGCATCCGCCATGGTGGTGAGAAGGTCGGAAACAAGTGCAGCCTCGTGGTCGGGATGGACGGTCCAAATCTGGACCCCATCCGACAGCGACGGCAGAGGCGCCCCCACAAACGGCGACTCGGGGAGTCGTTGCATCAGGTCGGTCAAGTCGTCGATGGCGTCGGAGCGGCGACCCCACAACAAGCCCACACCCATCAGCACAAGCATGCCCAGACCGAGCGCCACATAGAGGAAGGAAAGCGCCCCACCAGCCGTGGTATCGGCTGTGGGAAAGGTGACTGTGTCGGGTCGAGGCGTGGGGTCTGCATTGGCGACGCCGGTTGCCGGTAGACTGCCACCACCGGCCAAATCGCCGAGAGGCGGTGGGCCCGATGCCGCTCCCGCGCCCGACGAAGGTCCTCCCGCGGTGGAGTCGCCGCCCGTTGCCTCGACCCCATCGGCCACCGGAGTTGTGGATGCGGCCCCAGTGGAGGCCGACGGCTTGGCGGAGGGTGAGTCCGTGCTCACTGCCGCCCCTTCGCCGGAGGGTGGAGGACGGGCTGTGGGATCATCCTGTGCAGAGGCCGCTCCGCCAAGCATGCAGCAGATGCTGAGTAGGGCCACCAGCGGGAGGTGCATCAGACTCAAGGCTCGTGTTGAGGGAACGGGATGTTGAGCGCGCCACAGCGCTCCTTTCGGAGGGTGTATCACACCCGGCGAGGCTGCCATCATGCAGCACTCCGGTCGAGGACCACGAATGCTGTGGCGCCATCGACCGACACCACACGCAAGCGACCCGGCCGCTCGACTTGGACCCGGTGCGTGGGCGTAGGCCCTGCATGCTCCGGCGTGCACAACACGATGCCACCGGCCCCGTGGGGCAATTCCTGGTCTCGCGCGGTCCAGTCTTCGACGGAGCCACCGACACCCAAGAACACCACCAACCCAGGCCGTTGGGGGATGCGATGGAGTGCTTCCACCGCATCCCCCAACGCAGCCGGGTCGGCGCTCGACATGCGGTACAGGCTCCGTCCCGCCTCTCCCGTCGCCGCCTGTCCCTCGTCTCCCACCAAGATCACATTGTGGTGCCGGCTGAGCATGCGCACGAGAACGGCAACAGCGGCGTTCCGATCTGCGGGCTCCACCGTCCAATACATCAGTCCATCATTCAAAGGAGGGCTCTGTGCCCCTGCAAACCCACCGGCGGGGTGCAAGGTCACGCCTTGTAGTGACCCTCGCGGCCCGGACGTGGACGGTCGACGCCGGGCCAGACCCACCAGGAAGACGACCAGCACGACTGCCCCCACCCCGAGGAACCAGAGTCCGGAGTCGCCAAACCCAGCCGGCGACTCGCTCTGCGCCGATGCAGCCGCGCCCGTTGCGCTCGGGCCGGCGCTCGGTGCCACCGGGGCCGCTGGCCCGCCCCCCGTGCCCAGAGGCTCCTGCCCAGCTCCGTCGCCATGCGTATTTGCTTCTCGCCCCGCGGCATTCAGTTGGGACCCCTGGAGCACAAGGTCGATGTCGCGGGGGACCGTGCTGGACGACCAGGACACAGTGCCCCCCTCGAACCGCCGGTCATTGAGAACCAGTGCCACCTCGACCTCGGCGTACGGCAGCGACAGCGCACCCGACCACAGACCGTCGCCCGCTGAAACATCCGGGTTGCGCCCATCATCGCGCAGAGCCACCGAAACGGGCGCTCCACCGGGCGATGAGAGATCCACGAGCACACTGCCCGAGAGGTCCCGATCGGCCCGAAGCCGCAGCAGCACGCCTCCCGCCTCCGCCATGGCCGGATGCAACCCGAGGATAGCGATGATCGGCAGCAATACCAGACGAGCACACGACAGCACGAACGACATCCCCAAGCTGGGCTTCACACCCCCGAACGTAGCACGACCAAGCACCTGCATCTCTCGGTGAGAGTGGTAGGATCCCCCAACACTGTTTGAGGTGTGTTGATGGGAAAGCTCCGCCGTACCTGGCTCAAGCTTGTCAGTCCCCTCGCTTGGAGCCGACCCGGCGCTGAGCGTCGCTTCCTGGCGTCGTTCAGCGAGACCGAGCGGGGAAGCGCAGTGGACATGCTTGCTGCGGCGGAGCTCACGGAGCGTCGCGACCTCCGCCGGAAGTACTTTATTCATGCGCTCGACGAGACCCGTCATGCCCGCCTGTTCGCCCGTCGTGCTGGCGATTTCGGCGCCGAAAGCGTGCGCGCTCGAGCCGCCCTGAACGACGCAAATACCCTCCAAGCGCATGGTATCGTGGGGGGCCGCTCATTGTTTGAGCGGTACGGCGAGCTGGAGTTCCTGGCGTTCGTGCACCGCTCTGAAGCCCTCGCCGTCGAGCAGTTCGGCGTGTATCACGACCTCGAACTTCTCGACGAAAAGACCGATCAGATGCTTCAAAACATCCTCCGCGATGAACACTTCCATGTGGGGTATTCCCGAACCGAGCTGGAGCGATACACCCGATCCGGTAAGGGCGCAGACGTCCAGCGTGCTCTCCGAAAGGTTTTCTGGCGCCGACCATGGGAAGCATGGATGCGCTTCTCCGTCCAGATCGGCCACGTGGTCACCTCCTTTTGGATGACTGTGCTCTATTTGGTCGTGGTTGCCCCGTTCAAGCTCGGTGCCGCACGCGAGCGCCCCGGCTTCCGAGACGTTCCGCCAGACCCTCGCTCACGCATGACCGCGGCGCGCGGACAAGGCTGACCCATGGCGACCTGGATCCTCGGGATGTCGGCACTCTTCCACGACGCCGCGGTCGCGCTGGTCCGTGACGGTGAGGTCGTGGCTGCGGCGCAAGAAGAACGCTTCACGCGCATCAAGCATGATGCCGAGCTGCCGGTTCGCGCCGCGGAGTGGGCACTCGCTGAAGCCGGGATCGACGCCACCGAGCTCGACCACCTCGTGTTCTACGAAAAGCCCCTCGCAAAGTTCCAGAGAATCCTCGTGAACTCGGTCGCCGAGTTTCCGCGAGCTTGGCGCTCCTTCCCACGCGCCATGCAGACCTGGCTCGGGCGGAAGCTGTGGATCGCCGGGGAGATCTCCCGGACCTTTCGAGTCCCGCCCCACAAGCTCCTCTTCAGCGAGCACCACCTCTCCCACGCCGCGAGTGCGTTCCTCCCAAGCCCGTTTGACGAAGCCGCCATCCTCACCATCGATGGCGTCGGTGAGGCCACCACCACGGCCATCTGGCGTGGCAACCGCACTGCTCCCCATGTCGAGCCGGTCGCGGAGGTGGTCTTTCCCCACTCGCTCGGCCTCTTCTACTCCGCCATGACCGCATTCCTGGGATTCGCGGTCAACGAGGGCGAGTACAAGGTGATGGGGATGGCGGCGTTCGGACGCCCTCGGTTCATGGAACAAATGCGTGCCCTGGTTCGTCTTCGAGAGCATGGAAGCTTCGAGCTGGATCTCGACGCCTTCTGCTGGCACTGGCATCCGTCTGAGAGCTTCACCGGCAAGCTCGTCTCCATCCTGGGCGAGCCGCGGTTTCCGGGCGCCCCGTTCGACCCCACCACCCCGGAGGGGCAACACTGGGCCGACATCGCCGCGAGCACGCAGGCCATGCTTGAGGAAGCGGTCCTACACGTGGCCCGCTATGCCCGCGAGCGCGTCGACCTACCCAACCTATGCCTGGCAGGCGGAGTCGGACTGAATGCAGTGGCCAATACCCGCCTTGCGGTCGAGGGCCCCTTCGACCAACTGTGGGTCCAACCTGCAGCAGGCGATGCGGGTGGCGCACTCGGCGCCGCCCTGTGGTGCTGGCACGATCTCCTCGAGCATCCGCGGGTGCTCAACCAAAGGTATCGGTGCGATCTCGGTCGACGCTGGACCGATGCCGAGAGCGCAGAGATTCTCCAAGATCTTCGGGCCCCTCGAGAGCAGCTGTCACCACAGCAGCGCTTGAACCGCGCCGTAGACGACCTCACGACGGGCGGTGTGATCGGTTGGTTCCAAGGATGCGCGGAATACGGTCCCCGCGCCCTTGGACACCGCTCCATCCTGGCCGACCCTCGCGGCGCCGGCACGCGAGACCGGGTCAATGCGCGCATCAAGTACCGGGAAGCATTCCGCCCATTTGCCCCTGCCGTTACGGCCGAAGCTGCCGACCGATACTTCGACCTCCACACCGCTCTTACTGGCCCGGTTCAGTACATGGTCGCCACGGGTACCGTTCGGCCCGAGTACCGCGAAGAGCTTGCAGCCATCACCCATATAGATGGATCTGCAAGAGTGCAGGTGGTCCATCCAGAGCACAGCCCCCTATTTCACAGCCTGCTCGAGGCGTTCGGGGAGCGCACCGGGATGCCCGTGCTCCTCAACACGTCATTCAACCTGAAGGGCGACCCGATGGTTGATACACCGATTGATGCCGTAGCAGCCCTGTACTCCAGCGACCTCGACGCCGTCTACGTTGGATGTCACCGCGTCACCCGCAGCGAGCGGATCCGAGGCGGCGATCTCCGAGACTGAGACTGCAGCCACCACAGTGCGCTCGGTTTTGGTGGGCGCAGTTGCGACCGCCGGTCTGGCGCTCTCAAGCATCGTACCATCGGCCCTGCACAGCGGCGTGGTGCCCCTCGTGGGCGCACCTGGCGGGGAGATCTGGGGGCATGCCTGGGTGCAATGGTGGCACGCCGATGCCCTTCCCCGCTGGCCAGACGGCCCCGAGCACTGGCTGCTCGACGAACGAAAGTGGGCCGTCATCGACCCCATCACCACGCTATTTGCGGCCACCGTCGGGGCTCTTTCCGGGCCGGTGGTCGCGTGGAACCTCACAGTCTTCGTGGGCATCGTCGCCGCGTTCCTGGGCGGCGCGATTCTGGCCCGGTCGCAGTCGGGTGACCCGCTCGTGGGTGGACTCGCACTGGCTCTCGCGCCGTCCTTCCTCGGCTCGGTCGCGTCGGGCCTCACCGAAGACTTTGCGCTCGGACTGGCTGCGGTCGCGCTGGGCTGGATCGGAAGCCCAGACCGGCGACGTGCCCTCGCAGCCGGAGTCTGCCTCGGCCTCCTCGCCTCCTTCGGACTGGTGCTCGCCTGGACCGCTGCCGTGGCAGCGATCGGCCTGGGGATTGCAGCCCTACTGCACGCCGCGGATCGGCGAACCACGCTCTTCGAGCTCATCGCCGGTGCCGGACTGGCGGCCGTGTGCACCCTTCCTGCTGCAGCAGGTACTGCACGGCCTCGGCGTTGCCCGCCTGCGCGAACTGGTGCAGCGCCGACCAGCGGCCGGCCGGCTGCACGTCGACCAGCCGCGGCTCGGCGTCGAGCTTCGCCTTCGCTGCCTCCTTCTCGGCAAGCTTAGTGGCAGCCTTCGACGATTGAGCAGAAGACTTCACATGATCCTTCAGGTCCTTGGTCACCTCAGGAAGAGAAGTGAAGAACTTACCGTAGAACTCCTCCTGGGCATCCTTGGCTCCGAATATTTGTTGCGCGTCAAGCAGCGCCTTGTGCATATCCACATCAATCACGCCTTCTTCCTTGAGATGATTCGCTAACCAAAATCCAAATACTCGGTAGTTGGTGAAGCTCTTCTTCTTGGTATCGACGGATTGTGGGGAAGACATGTTGTATGCAGATAGGAAACTTTTAGGAAAACTATAAGATAGTTTTGGATTTT
>CAJWOS010000143.1 GCA_913044235.1 uncultured Pseudomonadota bacterium | reverse complement strand
GGCGGCGGCGACGGCGACAATGGCGGCGCAGGCTGGTCTGAGGACCGGCAACGACGCAGTCGGCGCGGTGGTGGCGGTCGCCGAGGAGGCGGTCGCAACTGGGACGATGACGATCGCTGGTAGGCCTTGCCCGACCCGTTTGTTTTCAAACCCCGGCCGTTTCGGTCGGGGTTGTTGCTTTCAACGTTGATCTCGCCCACGCACACGAGACCCTTCAGTCGTCCCCCTGGATCTCCCAGACCATTGCATTTGTGCGGATACTGGGAACCCCCAGATCGGCCGAGACTCTCTGACGCAGCTCGTCACATCGGTCGCCGCAGAGACCCTCGTGGAGAACAACCCAGCGATAGCCCCAGCGGTGAAGCGTCTCGATGGCCTCGCGGTCTGTTCCACTCGGATGGCCCCGATACGTCCATCGCCGAAGAGCAGAGTTGTCCACTCGTAGCAACTGACCAGACACCTTGTTTCCATACGGGATCGGACGATCGTGCAAGGCGTGCCAGTACAAATACCGGCTGGAGTGCATCGTCCCACCAACATCTGCCGGGAGATCGATGATGGCGGCGCCATCCTCTGGCAAAGAGTCGTACACCGCCGGTAGTGAAGCATCACTCGTCGGCAGCGGCCAGACCGTGGGCGCCACAAGCAGCCCCTCCACCACAACCAGACAAGCCACCAACCCACCCCATGCTTTTCGGGGCCCCACCATCCCATCTGCACACCCGCCCAGCACAACCAGTGTCATGACGATGAACCGCAGGGGATGGTCCATCCCCACACCTGAAAGGGTCGAAATCCACCCAAACGGAAGCCAAACGACCGAATCCGAACCGGGCCAGCGAGCGAACTCTCCATCGTAGAACAGCACGGGTCCGAGAGCCAGACCACAGCCCATCGCCACCACCAGAGCCCAGGTGCGCGCAGTACGCCCACGCCACCACCCCGCCCCGGCTGCCAGCAGGACCACCCATCCCAGATACGGTGTGCGCTTGAATGGAGGGGCACCGTCCCCTTGGAGCATGACGGACCAAAAGTCACCTGGCACACCAAATGCGCGCGGGTCCACGCCATTGATGCGCCACGTGGGCCATCGTGGGCCCGGAGCCGGCTTGATGGCCATGGATCGCGGATCATCGAATCCAGACGCGATCCCCCACACCATCGGGAGGGCGACCACTGCCGCAACGCTTAGACTCACCATAAGGAGTCGGAGATCCCGTCGCTGCAGGAGCGCCATTCCTGCCACTGCTGCCGCTGCCACCCCCAGATACGGCGTTGCCACAAACGCCAGTCCCACCATCGGCCCTGTCCATGCGCTTCCCCGGACTGCAGTCCATCCAGCCAGCGCCACCAATCCTATCCACCCAGCCTCAAGCACCCCGTTCGACCAGGTGCAGAGCAAGAACGGCGCAGTGGCCAATGCCGCCGCAGCCACAAAGCCACTGCCGCCGAGCGACCGCCCCCAGGCCAGCCCAGCTCCCGCCGCGAATACCAGCTGCGTCACAATCACCAGATTGAAGCCCAGTTCATGCAGCCCAGCCACCATGAATGGCGTAGCGAGAGCGGCTCCCAGCAGGTCGATGTACCACAGGACCCCGCCTACCGGATGCCGAAGCCCATCAACCTCGTAGGGAATCCGGCCGTTGGCCACGGCGGTCGCAAACCAGTCCATCCCCCAGGCATGCGACCAGACATCCACCCCCGGATTGCCGAGCAGTCCACCGCGCCAAAGCGATGGGCCGAGCACGAGCAGCACCAAGGCCATCACAAACCCACCGTCGACCCAGATCGAATCGCGCTGCCACTCGCTGGATTCAGAAGCAGGCTTCACGGCGCCGTCCAGACCGGTGGCAAGCGGGGCGCTTGGGTGGTGGTTCCCGAGGTGGGAAAGTGCCACACCAGAGCATGCGCATCGCTGTACAGCGGCCGCCCGAGCGCTTCCGTGAGCACCGTCCGCACATGGTCGGGCTGTCCACCCTTTACCCGTCCCACCAGATCGAGGTCGGCCACGACGGTTCGGAATCCGAGATCTCGTACCGCTTGCACGTCGTCTTCCACCCATACGATCCGATCCACCCGTGCCGTGGAAACGAGCGCGAGCTGGGCGAGTGCACTGTTGGACTCAATGCGCCGGGTCCACTCCGGCGGTCTCGCCCAGACCAGTCCTTCCACCATCCCCCCCAGCAGCGGCCGTTCGTGCAGATGCACCGCCCGTATCGCCTCCGCCGACCGGCCGATGGGCACCACAATGACTCCTCCCGCCGCCGCGATGCTGTCGAGTCGGGACCAATGCTGGGGAATCTGTTCGACATGGTGCTGAAGCGGTGCCCGTCCGGTCCACCAGAGGTGAGCCACGACCCCTGCGGGTAGCAGCCACAGTGCGGCCGGACGACGCCGAGCTACACCATCTGCAGCGAGAATGACAACGAAGAGACCGGCGACGCCAAGCCATCGAATCGGATGGTTCAGACGGGACAGCATCGGTACGACACCCCAGACCAGCTCATATGGCAGGTGCCAGTCGAGCCCTTGGAAGCGCGTCGCCGGTCCGAGTGCGAACAGTACAGTCACACCCGTGAGTGCCGCCCATAGCGCTCGACGATGTCCCCAAAACGCCGTCGCCAGAGCACCAAGCACATAGACAGCAGGCAGCCAACCTCGCGCCGACCGAGGCTGGGTTCCTTCGAGCTTGAGCGCCATGTCGAAGACAGCCGAAGCTCCTCCTGGCCCACCACCCGGCTCGGGAACCCATGCCCCCGTCCACCGAGGCCAGAGCGCAACACAGAGCCAGGGCAACACGAGGACCAGTGCCCCAAGGCCCACCCGGACGGCATCGCGCAATACAGCCCGAGTGGACCGACGCGCTCCGAAGCGTGCCCAAAGCATAAAGATGGGTACCAGCAGGGCCATGAACAAGCCGTAGAACCAGTAGCCGAGCGCGGTGAGCGCGAGCCCAACCGCACCGCGACGCCAGCGTCCCTCTCCCAGAGTCAGGAGCCCCGCCACCCCCAATGGCGCGCCCAGCAGGGCAAGCTGAGTGAGACGACCGGCACTCATCTCGCCCAGGAAAAACGGCCACATCGCCCACGAGAGCCCTGCAGCAAGAGCAGCATCCCGGCGCTTCCACAGCACCCAGCCCAGCGGCTGAAAGGCCATCACCAAGAGGGGAATCCAGACAAGATGCGCCCAGGAAAACCATCCTGGCCAGGGCAGGACGGCCCGCAGCAACAGCGACACCCACATCTCCATGGTGTTTCCACCATTCAGGGCAGCAAGCGGCAAGCCCTCGGGCACCATTTGGTTTGGATCGACGCCTGGCCACTGACCTGCGAGAACCCTCGCATGATGGTGATGATGCAGATAAATCGCGCCCCACTGGTCGGTGTTGTCATACCCCGGCAGCTCCGAGAAGGTCCAGCGGGCATCGAGTCCCACAACCAGCAGGATCCCCACCAGCCCCACCACCACCGCTGCGACACCATGGAGTAGATGGTCGCGGGTCACGGCGTCCATGCATGCCCCTGAGCGATGCAGTCTCCAAGCCGGGCATAGCCAGCCCGCGTGAGGTGCACGCCGTCCTGCTGCCAGTCCGTTTGCGGCGCATCCGAGAAGCACGGTCTGGTGTCGATGAAGGGCAGACCTCGCTCCTGGGCTCCGTCTTCCAGCAGCGTATCCAGAAAGCGGTTCACCCGAAGCCCCGGTGTGTCCTTATGCGCGGGAATCGGGTAGCTCGAGACCACAAGCTGGGCTGAGACCCTATCGGCACGGGCTCGCAAGGCATCGAGCCCCGAGGCGACTCGAACCCGGCAGTAGGACGACTCGCGGGCCCCATTTCTGGGTCGCTGCATCGACGAAACTTCAGTGTTCCGGACAGGGCGAAGTCGAGACACCACCTGCAGCATCACTCGATACGTCGCCCACTGCCGCAGGACACGCCGAGCCCGCTCGAGCGGTGTAGGCGCATCGGGCATGTGAATGCTCGCCAAGTCTTCCAGGTACGAACAGTCGTTGTGCCCTACCATGGCGATGATCCAGTCCACCTCACCCGACATCATGGGGATGCGTCGGTCGAGGTCGGACACCATCCAGGCAACTTCCCGCCCCGCAGACCCGAGGTTGTGCACCGTGGCACCAGTGCGCGCCGCGAACCGAGGCGGCCAACCATGCGGTAGACCCTCTGGAACCCCCTGCGTAACGGAGTCTCCGACGGTCCAGACGATGAGCTCCGAGCCGCCGACCACCGCTGTACGCTGGCGTTGTTGTACCCACCCCACGGCCACGCCCACCGCACGCAACCCTCCTTCCAGGCACAGGAACATCCCGATGGTGGTCACGACCGCAAACAAACCACGCCGGGCAGTCCTGGGCGATGTCATTCGGTGGGAATCCACGGCTCCGCTCCGTCCTGACCGACGCTACCGCTCTGTACAACCGTGTGCAAGCCGACCAACACACACCCTACCAGGCCATCCCCAGCCGGGGCTCACGGCACGCCAGCGTCGCCGGCCGCACGCGCCTCGATCAGAGCACGAATCTCGTTGGGGCGGTGTTGGCCACTCACCAGCGCTTCGAGCGCAGGGACACGCACGAACGCACCATCTACGCGATCCACCACAACGGCTTCAAAGGCCTGACTGGCTGTGCCCAGGTTGCGGTCCGGACGGCTCTCGGAGCGATCGAGCAAAATCACCACCTCCCCTGCTGGATCGGTGTCGGCCTGCACCAGGAGCACGCCTCCAATTCGAGCCGGTCCGTCCACCCCATGCAGCTCCGGAAATGCATGCAGAGCCCCATCGGCGATCACACCCGCCCGGAATCGGAGCGGATCGGTATGAGCCCAGATGGCAAGAATGCTTTCTGGTCCGAGCCCCAGTGACGCTCGGCTGGCCGAACGGGCAAGAACTGCGCCTTCTGGCAACAGTGGTCGTACCTGCGAAGACACGACCGCATCCGGCACCACCTCAAGGGACAGCACCGGCTCCGTTGTGCGCCCACCACAACCCTCCACCGCAATCGCAATCGCCAGCAGGAACAAACGCACGCAACCTCCTTCCAGACCGCAGCCCAAGACCAACAGACCCGGATCTCGCCGCGGCATTATCGTGTCTGCCGGCCATTCGGGTACACTGCCTCGTTAGACAGGTCTCGCAATTGGCAGCCGCCCTTGTGACGGAGTACGTCCAACATATGGCCACCATCACACGCAAAACCGACAACCGGTCCTTTCGCCTTGGCGGTACCACCACGGTGGGGCGCAACCCCGGCAACGACCTCTCCATCCCCGACCCGCTGGTCAGTGGTCTCCACGCGCGCATCTCGTTCCGACGCGGCGTGTGGTCCATCGACGACTTGAACAGCCGCAACGGAACCCTCGTCAATGGCGACCCACTGCGCCGCGACAAGCAGCGCTCCATGGCCGTTGGCGACGAGATCACGTTCGGTGTGAAGCACGAAGTCTGGACCGTGAGCGACCTCGCGGCACCGGCGCTGTTCGCCCGCTCGACCGATGGTCAGGAAGTCGAGGGGGATGACCAGCTCGACCTGCCCAACGACATCACGCCCGTTGCGTCGATCTACCAAAGGGCCGACGGCACCTGGGTGTCCGAGCGCGCCGGCGACGTCGTCGAGGTCAAGGACGGTGAGGATGTGGCGATCGACGGGGTGTCCTGGCGGCTGCACATTCCCAACACCGTCTCCGAGACGATGGAGAATGTAGAGTTCACACCCGGAGCTGACGATCTCAGCCTCCACTTCGCCGTCAGCACCGACGAAGAACATGTCGAGCTTGAGGCCCGTCTCGGTGAACGTCGGTACGACCTGAAGAGCCGCGCGCATCACTATCTACTGCTCACCCTGGCACGGGCACGGGTCTCCGATGCCGAAGACCTCGAGCTCCCCGCCACCGCACACGGCTGGTTGTACCAAGACGACTTGGCGAGCATGCTCCGCCTCGACGACAACGCCATCTACCTTGCAGTCTTCCGCGCCCGCAAGCAGCTCAAGAAGGCGGGCGTTGCACGGGCTGCTGGATTGATTGAGCGTCGGCCAGGCACCCGCCAGATCCGCCTCGGCGTGAGCGACATCCACATCCGCGTGATCTGACCCCACCCGCATGGCTTCGGTCGCGCCATCCAGCGCAATCCGAGAGCCTGTCTGCTGGCATATTGTGCCAATCGGCCACCGTCTGCATCCGCCACCGCCGGCGCATCGGCTGCCCGATCAACCGAGCGGTCAACACACTCATTTTGCAGTGCTTGCGTCCCGGCCTGGACGCGTCTATCCTTGCACTGATGAAACTCGGACACGGCCTGTCTCACAGCAGACTCTCGCATGTGTCGACACTCAACCGCAGGACTTTCCATGGCGCGCAAGTGGTCTCTCGCTACCGAGCTGTATGCCAACGCTGACACCAAGACGGACGCCTACTGGATGGACGTCATGCGGAACCAGGACCTCACGCCTGTTTCGAGTGACAGCCGCAAGCCGCGCTTTACGCTAATCGTAGGTCCGTCGCCGTTCTCGATGCCTCGCGGCTGGGAGTTCTTTCTCACCGCTCCCTACGAAGGCGCCACTTACATCTCCACGGTGCTTCACAACGCCGGGTACCCCGTTCGGATCATCGACGTTCGCTACGATCCCACGCCGCTCGAGACCGCCTACCGCGCCATCCTCCAAGGCACCGACGTGCTTGGAATTTGTACATTCGAGGACAACTTCCCCTGGGTCCGTGAGCTGATGGACCATGCGAAGTTCGCACGGCCAGACATTCCCATCATCTGTGGCGGCTCGCTGGTCACATCGGTGCCGCACATCTTCATGAATGACACGAAGACCGACGTCGCCGTTATCTCTGAGGGTGAGCTCACCATCCTCGAGTTGATGGAGAGCTACACTCGCGGATCTTGGGCCGAAGACCTCGAGAACATCCGCGGAATCTGGTACCGCACCATTCAAGGAGAGGTGAAGTCCACACCACCTCGCGGCCAGATGGCAGACTTGGACAGCCTTCCCAAGATGCGCCTCGACCTCTGGCCGCAGTACCACAGTGAAATGGGGATGCAGCCTCAGATCATCGCCAGCTACAGCCGTGGCTGCAAGATGGACTGTTCGTTCTGCTACCGCACCACTCCGCAGGTGCGCTCGAAAAGTCCGGAGAAGTTTGAAGAAGACCTGCTCTGGCTGAAGGAACAATACGGCACAGAGTTCATCTTCTTCTCCGACCTCACCTTCACGTCGTCCAAAAAGCAGACGCTTCAAAACATGGAAGTCCTCAAAGGCAAAGACATTCGCTGGACTTGTCTCACCCGATGCGCCGACGTGGATGAAGAGCGACTGGCGGCCATGAAGGACGCCGGCTGCGACATTGCCCTGTACGGCGTGGAGAGCCTCGGGAAAAACATCCTCAAAGAAGCGCGAAAAGGCAACACGGAAAACATCTCCATCCGCGCCATGCGACGCACCTGGGATGCCGGGATTCGGTTCGGTGCACTGTTGATCGTGGGTCTTCCGGGCGAAACGGAGGAGTCTCTCGACCATGTGTGTCAGTGGGCCGAAGAACACAACCACGTCACTCGGGTGAAGTACCTCTCGGCGATGCCTGGCACCACGATCTACAGCCAGGGAGTTCGGGATGGCATCATCAAGTCTGAGATTGACCACCTGAACTGGCTCTCGATTGAGCAGGCCCTCTACGAAGACGAGTTTCTCAACTACAACGGGCTGCCTGAGCAGGTCTGCCGTGATGCCTACAAGCGCATGTACGATAGCTATCAACCCGGCCCGGTGATGGACTTCGAGCACTATCCAGAGCATTTCCTCTACCACCACCCCAACGACCACGATGGTCAGGACCGCTCAACCGAGTACGCCGGCACCCAGTGGCGGGACGGATGGTCCAGTGCATCGCCGCACTTGGCACCGGGCTCCGAGCGCTACACGCTGAAGAAGACAGGCACGAAGGCCATGGCTGATGCGGGCGCCACGTACCCTAGCGGTGCCCAGAACCTCGTGGGGCAACAGATCGCACACGCGAAGTGAGCGTGCAGCCCCACATCAAGGCCCCGCCTACTCGCGGTTGGCTTTGATTCAAAACCGCTCGTTCGCCGCTCCACGAAACGGCGTCCAGCCCACATGCTCCTCTCTTGCGAGAAAGGGCTGAGCGTGGTGGGCTCTCCGACACCATCCAGATCGATCTGAGGTGGCGCCCGGCACCGGCGAGCCCACATCCGTCCAAGCTCCACCCAGCGGTTCCCCCCTGCCCTCTCGCCAAACGCCGCCGCCGCCCTGTACACTTGCGCCGACTCCGGAGGTCCCATGTCACTCCTGCTTGCCGCCCTCGTCTCGCAGTCGTTCGCGGCTGGCCCCACCGTGCGTGTGAACCTCGACGAGGACGTATTTGACAGTATCGGCGGTGACATCCAGGACGCCGATGCCCTCTTGCGACAGGAACTGGAAAAGCGCTTCCAGCTCGAAGGAAACACGGCGCTGATGGAGCGGCTCGCGCGTGCGAATGCCCATGCGGTGCGCGGACTTGGCGTCGACTATGCCTCGAATCCAAAAATGTTCGTGTTTGGGGTGTCGGCGGGCCCCGCAGTCAATGACTCGGGATTCGATCTATTTGAGCGCGGCGAGGACCTCCTTCCCGCAAACGGATTCACCCCACAGGCGGGCATCATGGCCGGGGTCAACCTGGGTGCCTTCAAGCCCGGAGACGATGCGCTCTTGGACCGCTTCGTGGTGTACACGAATGCCATGCGTGCAGCCCCCGCCATCGGTGACTACCAAGCCACGGTCTGGACCTGGGGTCTTCATGGCCAATACGCTGTTGTGCCGCCCGTCAAAAAGGGAGCCGTCACCTGGGGTGGTGTCGACGCTACCACTGGCTTCGACCTCGCCAGCTACACAGTAGCCCTCACACAAAGCACGCCCGTCGACGGCGGTCTCGGCACATGGGACGCCACCGGCACCTACGAGGTAAAGGCGAAGGCCACCACCATTCCGGTCGAAATCAGCACCAGCGGTTCGGTACCGGGCGCAAGCATCTGGCTCGGTCTCGCTGCTGACCTCGCCCCCGGCGCCCGTGCGGAACGGGAAGTCTCGCTTGATGGTGATGTCACGTATGACGACGACCCCGACGTCACTCTCGGCACCGCTTCCGCGTCACTCACCGAGCGGGTCGACGTGAAGCCGGTTGGTGCCCGGTTCTTCACCGGCTTCCAGTTCGACATCAGCGCTGTGAAGCTGTACACCCACCTGAACTTCAGTACAGACAAGTCCATCGGCGCCCATGTGGGCCTGCGCGTCGCCATCTGAGCCCAACCCGTCGGCCTCCTTTGCTGTCGACCCTCCCCTGTTTTCTCCCCTGCTTTTCTCCCCTGCTTTTCTCCCCGCCAGTATCCCCGCCAGGCCGCCGTGGTGCAGACGGCTGGACCGACCGCTGCGTAGTTCGACGGGCTCCTGCCCAAGATGAACCGGTCTCGGAAGCACCATTCATGGAGCATCCATGTCCTCGTCATTTGCCTTCCGGCTGCTCCTGACCGCTCTTGCAGGCCTCGTCTTCCTGACCGGGACCTCGGCCCATTCGGCCCAGGTGGTCTGGCGCACTGGCCCATGCCCCATCGGAGACGACACCGTGCGAGTCTTCTCGCTGGTCTCCGAAAACAAGGTGGGTGGATGGGACTCCGACACCGCGCCCTACTCGGCGGATGGTCAGTGGCGAACCCACAAGATCGCCACTTGCGCAGACAATCTCTTTTCGCTGTATTCCGCGGACATCCCCACGTTCCAGCCTTCTGTCGCGCTCACCGGCAAGCTCAACGGGGTGCTAACGCAAGCACGGCGGGAGCTCGCCGACCCCGAATCGCCGCAAGTGTGGGAGCGCTATCGAATTGCGGCCCGCATGTACGCCGAGATTGGTCGTTCCTCCTGGTTCATGGCCAATCTCTGGCTTGAAGCGAGCTGGACGGTCCGCGACTCGGGCGTGGGCTACTACGAGGGCCTCAACGGGCCTGATGTCACCATGAACCTCCTGAACGCCGGCGATGCCGAGCTGATCAAGGGGCTGCCATCTGCGCAGGAAAAGGCCGTCCGATTCAACCTCGCGCGAGTCGCACACCGCGGCGGCTATGCCCTCCGCCGTGACGCTCACCTCCACGCATATAAGGCCTTGGGAGCCCTGACTCCGCGCGAGGCCGATGCCGTCCGCAGGCTCGAGACGGCCGCAAAACTGGAGCCGTCCTACCAGACCGAAGCCCTGCACTTCTTCGAAATTGCGATGGAAGACCCTGCGCTTACCCCTGTAGAGCAGGCCACAGCACGGTATCTCGCTGGAGACCTGGAACGGCGACTCGGTCGCCCGGCCGCCGCTCGCCCTCACTTCGAAAAGGCTGTCGCCGATCCGAACCTGCCACAGGAGCTCGCCCAGATGGCAGGCTTCCTGCTGCAGGGGCTGCCTGCAGGAAACTGAGTGCACAGCGCCCTGTCGCCCTGTTGAGAGTCCCCACCGCAGCGGCCGAAGCACTCCAACCGCTGAGTGGCTCCCAGCCCACCGTCAGAATATGCGCCGTGAGCCCCGTGCGTCTCGGGCCGGTCCTCTGACCGAACACCGTACGCGCCGCGGATGGAAGCTGGATGCGCATCGCCATTGTCGTCACGAGCGCCCGCTCCATCGACGCCACATGGACCACCACCCACCTCGCCCATGCGGCGCTAGCCGTGGGGCACACCCTGCGTCTCATCGAGGTCCACGACTTCGAGATCACCAGCACTGGGCGCATGGTGGCCCGAGCATGGTGCATGGATCGCCCCTTCCGTGATGTCTATGAGGTCGGGCGCGCGATCTCGCAACGAAACTTGGAGCGGCGCTACGTTGAGCTGACCGCCTGCGACATGATTCTCTTGAGGGTGAACCCCCTCCCCTGGCACATTCTCCAGCTGGCCAGCATGGCCAACGCCGCCGGTGTTCCGGTCATCAATGACCCAGCGGGAATCTGTGCCACTCGAGGAAAAGCGTGGCTCGCCAGCCTCAGCGACGTGCCCACCCCCCCCACGCTCGTCACCTCCACGCGCGGATCCCTTCAACAATTTGCGGAACAATACCCAGGCAAGCTGGTCATCAAGCCCGCCACGGGCAGCGGAGGCCGCAGCGTGCAGCTTGTCGACCCAAACCAGCGCGGAGCATTGCAGCGAGGCTTTGAGATTGCACGCGCAGCCGGTGGTCCCGTCGTTGTGCAAGCATATCTGCCGCAAGCCAGCGAAGGCGAAAAACGACTTGTCTGGGCCGGCGGAGAGCTTTTGGGGGGCTATCTACGCAAGCGCGCCCCCGGAGACTTTCGACACAACCTCAAGCAAGGGGGGCGTCCACACGCTTCCGAGATTACGCAGTCCGACGAAGCTGTGGCTCGCGTTATCGGCCCGCATCTCCTCCGACATGGTATCGGCTTTGCCGGTCTGGATGTCATCGGAGACATGTTGGTCGAAGTGAACACCCTCAACCCTGGGGGCGTTCACTGGGCCGACACCCTCGGGTCACAGCCCCCAGGTTCCATCGCGGGCCGCGCCATCCAGATTCTGGAGACCACGGCCGCATCCATGAAGCAGAGGCACAACCGGTGATGAGCAGAAGACGACGCCGCGCAGCATCCGACGTAGACGAGTATCAGGGAACGCCAGGCACCCTCAGCCGCAAACAGGTGCAAGATGCCATTCGCAGACGCACCTCTCTCCAGAACGCCGACATTCGGGGTCTGGACCTGAGCGGACTGAACTTCGACGGTATGGACCTTTCCCTCGCCAAACTTGCCGAGACCAATCTTTCCTCCTGCAGCTTTCGAAACGCCAACCTGTCCGGGGCCAGCATGTGGTGTGCCAATCTCCAAGATGCAGTCCTTGATGGCGCATTGCTCGACAATGCCGACCTCGACCTCGCCAACCTCGACGGTGTCACGGTCAAGGGCGCTCGCCTGAAGAAGACCATCCTTCCATTCGCGAAACTGCCGATGGACACGGTCCGTACCGCAATCAAGACCGGGGCCCGACTGCGGATGGAACCCGGCGAGCTCGAGAGCTGAGCAGCCGTGCTCTTCGGACTGATGCTGGGTGTCCTGCGGGGACCAACGGACGAAGACCTCGTTCGTCGGGTCCAGCAGGGTGATGCGTCGGCCTTTGACGAGCTGGTGCTGCGGTATCAGGACCGAATCTATACGGTCTGTCTCCGGCAGCTCGGAGAGCGTCCGCTCGCCGAGGAAGTCGCGCAAGATGTGTTCTTGAGTGCATACCGGGCTCTGGGCAATTTCCGTGGTGACTCAAAGCTGTCGACATGGCTGTTTCGCATCGCCATCAACCAGTGCAAAAACAAGCGCCTGTACAACCGGCGTCGAGCCCATGGTCGGCACGAGTCGCTTGAGGGCGACCCTGATCCGGACCGCCCGGCACGGCAGTTCGCTCATCCCGACCGAGGCCCCGATGCCGGTGTGCATCGGTCGGAAGCGGAGCGGGTCCTCGCCGAGGCTCTCCAGGAGCTGGAGCCCGACTATCGGGCCATCATCGTGCTGCGCGACATTGAAGACCTCGCCTATGATGACATTGCAGAACTCCTCGGAATCGCCCGAGGCACGGTCAAAAGCCGTCTCCATCGTGCGCGTTCTCAGCTTGCACGCCTTCTTTCTCGGAACCTGAAGCGGGAAGACATACTCTGAGGGACCGGGGAGCGGCGTCACGCTGCTTCCATCTTCTCTTGTGTTGTGAAGCCATGGATACTTTCTTCGCCAAAAATCGTCTGTCCGCCTACCTCGATGGTGCTTTGCCAGAGGCGGAGGCGTCCGAAGTGGCCGATGCCATCGCACGCGATCCGGAGCTGAAGGCCGAGTACGAGTCGCTTCGCGCAGCGCTCGCCGTGCTGCGGCAACATGGCCCTGTGTCCGCGCCTGAAGGATTCAAGGCGAGGGTCATGGCCCAAGTCGATCGAGAGACCGCTTCGGGTGGCATCATCGTCCGGCTCCGCCGTCGTCTCACAAGGGTTCCTCTCGAGGCCGTCGCGGTCGCCGCTGCTGCGATCATCGTCATCTTCACCACCACATCCCGCATGTCAGATCCGGCCACCGCCACAGCCCCCGCTGTAGCGAGCAAGCCCGTGGCCGCACCCGATGCACCAGCAGAAGTTGCCAGTGCGCCTCGTCTCCCTGCCGCTGATGCCCAAGCTGCCGCAGCGCCCGCAGCTCCAACTTCCGCTCCGAATACTGTGGCGGCGCCGAAGTCCGCCCCCGCTCCCGCAGGCAAGGCAGCGGCGTCTCAACCCGTCGCAGCGCCCGCCCCAAAGAAGCGGGGCTCCCCCAGCAGCCCCGCTACAGCCTATGTGCCCGAGTGGGAGTCGGAAAAGGCAAGCTCCGACAGGGCATTTGGCACCATCGAGGGGCTCTCGCTCTCCGTCTCAGACCCGAAGGTCCTCGAGAAACTCTACTTGCTCACGGAACGCTACGGCGGTCGCATGTTGGACGAAGCCAGTCAGACCTTGCGCCCATATGCTCTGACGGCTGAGGACCCCGTCGCTCGACTGATACTGATGGTCCCCGTCGACCGCGCGGCCACTCTACGCGACCAGCTGGCGGGACTCGGAGCCACCGCAGGCAGCGCGCCCACGGGCGGCCCTGCACTGACCGCAGGCTACTCCGGCTTCTACATCGAAGCCCGCTTGCTTCCCTGACCCATCCAGCCAGGGCCCGGTCCACAGACCAGGCTTGCCGGTGAGTGGGGGGGGGGCCAATGTCGGCGACCATGGGCGGCACGTCAGCCTGCCGGTCCATGCAACTTCCCTTGGTTTGTCTGGCCCCGCATGTGCAGTCACCCGAAGCCTCCCCATCATCGGAGGCTTCATGGCCTACTCTCCGCAACTCCGCGAGCAATACGCCCTGTACGGGCCGCACCAACTCGGTACCGTCGAGCTGCTCACCCTAGTCTTGGGCACTGGCTCGAGAGGCATCAGCGCGACCGCCATT
>CAJWOS010000142.1 GCA_913044235.1 uncultured Pseudomonadota bacterium | reverse complement strand
GAGGCTGGCATTGGCAAAGATGCCGTCGAAGCACCCGTCGGGCAGACGCAGGGCGAGAAAGTCCTGGTGCCAGACAACACAGCCTGCGCGCGCCCGAGCCATGTCGCAGAAGCGCTCCGAGCCATCGAGACCCACCGGTCGGTGGCCCCGTGCGGCGAGGTCAAGCAAGTCTCGCCCCGGCCCACAGCCGAAGTCGAGGAGGTCATAGGGCCCTCCCTCACCCAGTGCCGACAGGAGCGCTTCGATGTTCTGGGACACATCGTGGTCGCAGGTGCCCTCCCAGAAATCCAGCGCTCGGTCGTTGTAGTGACCGATGGTGGACGCACTCAGCGTCTCAAGCTCCACATCATCCATGCGCGTTGACATCCTTCCAGAGCATCAGGACCTCGCACATAGCCGCTTCCAAAGGGCACGCAGGGGTGCTCTCTGCATCCCCACACGGCCGGCACCGCCATCCATGCTCCGCATCGAGCCGGTCGAGCAGCAGAAATCGAGCGACGCGGGTCAAGTCACCCTCCGCACCTCTGCAAACGTGGTCATGCGCTCTTCGAGGGTTTAGACGCGATACACTGGTCGGGGCGTTGGTATCTTTCCAGTGCAAGGGGAATGCACCGTGGACAACCTCATCATCTCACAGGGTTCCATGCTGATGGCCGGTGCCCGTCCGCCTGCCGTGCCCGGTACATCGGCTGGGGCAAAGGCGGGCGGCAACAAAGCACCTGTCGTGCGCGCCAATCCAGCGGTGGCCAACCACATCCGCCGCGGAAACTCTACGCTCCTCGCGGCCGCGAAGACCCCGAACTACCCGAAGCCCGCCGCATCGCAGTCTCGCGTGGACCAAGGGCCATCCACCTTCTTGCAGAAGGTTCTGGGCGGACACCTGCCCGCAAGCTGGCTCTTTGCCGGCCCGAAAGGTCGCTAGCTCCCGCGATTGTGCGCTGTACACAGCCTCCTGTCCCATCCAGGATCGCTCCGTGCTTCGCCGGGCCCGGTCTGCCGTGGCCGGATGGTGCACACAGTCCACGGCTCCGCCCACCGTGCACCGCTGTGGATCGCATCCATCTTCAAGGTCCGCAACCAGGAGTGACCGATCGTCCCGCTGATCTGGGCGGCCCATCCATCATGAGAATCCATACCGAACGATTGTGAGAACAGTTTGTACATGGTACGTGCACAGCAACGGAGGCTCCGATGCGGACCTGGATGTGTGCGAGTGTGCTGTTCCTTGGCGCCTGTGCTGAAGGAACCATGGAGTCTTCAGACAAGGCGTCTTCCAACAACTCGTCTTCCGACGACGGCTCGGGCACCACCGCCACCGATGATGAGACCGATAGCACCGGAGAAACCGGCGCCGACAGCGATACCGGAGCGGCAGCATTTGTTCCCGACGAGGGGCGCTACGAGCCGATCGACTTCCGACTGAAGGAAGACACCTGTGGCCTCGACAACTTTGCGTCGGTGGCCTCGCTGATGCCCTCCACCTTCGGCCTCACCGCCAACGATGCGGCCGACCGCTTCAACCTGGGCTCCGCTGAGCAGGGCACCGAGACCACCTGCACGGTCAGCCCCCTCGATGCCGAGACTGGCCTTGCCGAGTTTGCCTGTGAGACCTTCCGCGAAGGATACCGCTCACCCTACGGCGACGGCTTCGACATGGAAGTGTCGTTCTCCGGTGAGGTCACCGAAGATCAAGTGGTGGCTGGCGGGCTCACCGTCGTTCTCCACTGCATGGTGGGCGGCTACTGTGACGAGTTCGCCCGCAACGGCATCGCGTTTCCCTGCACCATCGGGGGTGATCTCGTCCTCCAGTCTTCCGCGCAAGACTGAGGCGGCTCGGGCACAGCACCCCTCGGTTTCTTCGGCCTGCAATGCCGGTTCGTCATGGAGTGCAATCCACCATGTCCCAAGAGCCAAAAGGTCAATACGGGTGAGTGCAACACGCACCTGATCTGCCGCACGCCCGAGAAGACCCATGACCACTCGGCTCCACCGTCGCTGGCCCCCCTACCGGCTCGCGGGACCGCTGCTTGCCGTATGCTGTGCGGGCTGTACTGCAGAGCCACTCAAGACAGCGTCGAGCGCAGATACCGCACTCGCGGAAGGCGACGAGACCGGCACTGCGCCGGTGGTCGATGCCGATGGCGACGGCACCCCGGCCTCTGCGGACTGCAACGACACCGACCCCGCTGTCTTCCCCGGCGCTGAAGAGGTCTGCAACGGTATTGATGACAACTGCGACGGAGCGATCGACGAAGGCGTACGGCAGACGTTCTACAACGATGTGGACACCGACGGGTACGGCAATCCCGACCTTCCTGTAGACGCATGCACCGCGCCTTCTGGCACGGTCAGTGTGACTGGCGACTGCAACGACACCGACGAAGCCATCCATCCCAATGCCGAAGAGGTCTGCAACGACCTCGACGACGACTGCGACGGCGACATTGATGAAGACATCGACCAGACCGTCTATGCCGACCTCGATGGCGATGGTTGGGGCGACGAGACCGCGGCGGCCACCGGCTGTCCAGAGCCGGGGTGGGCCACTGCATCGGGGGACTGCAACGACGATGATCCGGGCGTGCATCCCGGAGTGCCCTTTGATGCTTGCGACGGGGAGGACACTGACTGCGACGGAGATGTCGATGAAGACAGCAAGGCCGGCTGGAGCTTGCTGTCCGTAGACACTTCCGCCGGCTCGGTCTTCGAGATCGATCCCTCGACCGCGGTCACGACCGCCATCGCCTCGGTGAGCACCGACATCAAAATCAACACCATGGATGTGAGCGAAAATGGTCAGTCTGTGGTTCATGTGAACTCGATCAACCGCCTCGCTATCTTCGACGCTTGCGCCGGCAGCTGGACCGACATCGGCGCGCACGGCGTCGATGGCATCGGTGGCCTCGGCTTCGGTCCAAGCGGCCGCCTGTTTGGCATCGGCAGCGCCGACGTCCTCTATGAGTTCGACACCACCACCGGTGCAGGGAGCGTGGTCGGACCGCTGGGTATCGACGTGGGTACCAGTGGACTGGCCTGGGACTGCACCACGCAGACCATGTACGGCGCTGATGGCAACGGCGACCGGGTCTTCGAGATCGACCTCAGTACTGGTGCCGCCACCAATGTTCGCTCCACCACCGTGCCCTTCGCCTCTGTGGGACTCGAGTTCGATCGCTCAAGCGGCCTGCTGTTCGGCGCCACCGGCTCGGCGCTCTACACCATCGAGCCCGCCACCGGACGCTCCACCTACATCGGGCCACTGGCCGCATCCAACATCGACGACCTTGCCTGGCACCCGCCTTGTCCGTAGGCCGATCCAGCCCCGCTCAGACGCCCACCCAGCCCAGTCGAATCAACGCCAGGTAGAACAGGATGCGCGGTGCCCGCAGCAACGCCACGGCCAGGAACTTCGCGTATGGCATCTTCAGGGTGCCCGCTGCATAGCAAGTGAGACTGAACGGCAGGGGAGAGACCGCGCCGAGCACCAGCGCGATCATGCCGTAGCGACGCACCAATGCATAGGCACGCTCGCCCCGGTTTCGGATGAATCGCTGAAACCAATCGGTCTGCGAGAAGCGACGCGCCACCGCCCAGGCCAAGGTACCGCCCGAGACACTGGCTGCGCTGGCCACGACAGCGATCGGCCAGAAGTCGAGGCCGCCCACATATGCGAATCCCGTGAAGAGGTCGGGAGGGATGGGCGATGGAATGCTGTCGAGGACCGCGATTGCAGCAAACATTCCGGCCAGCCCCGTGTTGCCGACCCACACCTGGGCTGCTTGCTCCACCGGCCCGCGGAGTACAACACCCAGAACCGCAAAGACCCCAAGCAGCAACACCACACCCACGGTGAAGCGAGCCATCAGACCGCGCGTGTCGATCTCGGCATCGGAAACGGGTGTCGGGGAAGACAGGAGGACTCCGGCGTTCGGGCGAGCCGTATCCCACTGACCCACCCATGGGGGAGTCGGACCAGAGACGACTGGACCGATTCAGGGATTGGGCGCACCCAGCACATCGGTAAAGTAGTCCCGCATCGCGTCGAGAACCGCGGTGTGCTCCACTCGAACATAGGCACTCAGGAGGATGTGGTTGCCGTCCACCAGAGGCACCCGGCGACTGTGGGGATGAGATGTGCCCCCATTGAAGCGATCGTAGACCTGCAGCAGGCGATCGGTGCTGATCACGGAGTCTTTGTGATCGTCGTCCTTGTAGTAGTGCAGCAGCAGCACCGGCTGAGACACATTGCCCGGAAAGCCCGAGCTGGCCCAGATGCCGCGCCGGAGCTGCTCCAGCTGCACCATCGCCATGCTCTCCTGCCGAATCAGCCAGTGATCTTCGTAGCCAGGCAGGTCGCGACGGTCTTCCACGCCTTCCCAGCCGGCATAGCGCTCTCGTCCCATCGCGAGCCGGACAAGCGCAGTGGTGACCCGATTGTTGAGCACAGGGCCCACCCAGCGGGCCGAGTAGTCGTAAAACGGGCTGGCAAATACAGCGGCATCCACCCGATCCGGGTACTGGCCAGCCACCCAGGTCGCCAGCAGGCCACCGGTTGATGTACCCACCACAACCACCGTCTCACCGAGCGCTTCAGCAACGTTGAGTGCTTCGGCCACCGCGCGGGTGTATGCCGCGGGCTGGGTCTCCCGCTGGGCTGCTGCATCCCGTCCGTGTCCTGGCAGCCGCATATAGAACACGTTGGCATTCCACTCGTCGGCCAGTTGATCGACCACATGCTCACCCTCGGCTCGGCACGCCCCCCAACCATGGATGAAGAGGATGGCGGTCTGTGCTTTGCCCTCAACATTGCGGTGAATGCGGGGCATCGCTTGGGGCCACACCCCGAGTCCTGCTTCCGCTTCGATGCGGCGCTCCAGCCAACGGTCGGGGTCTGCCACCGTCTCGGGCATTGGGGCGGTCAAGTTGGGCGGCGTGCGCCCCAGTGCGGGCATCGCTGCGGCCAGTCCCAATACACTGCTCACGAGTCGACGCATCCGACCTCCAGGCGCGCACAGTGTAGTCCAGTCCGACCCCCTGTATTCAACCCGTGGGCGGTGCGGAGGAGAAGTCGAGGTCTCGCCAGCCCTGGAGCGGCGCCCGCTTCCAGGTCTCGAGCTCCAGCAGCCAGACCTCCACTCGTTCGGGCGACGCCATCGCGAAGGATGGCGTGCACACCACCAGTCGGGAACCAGCCCTTGCCACAAAGTCGCGAGCAAGGGTGCGGGAGGCCCCTTCGAGCAACGACCTCCGCGTCTCCTTGATGTCGACCCTCGTCTGGGCATACCGCTCCCGACGCTCACGTCGGCGCTTGATGGCCGCGAAATAGAGCACCACCACACTGACCGACCACACCAGACAGGGCAGCACGATCGTGAGGACCACTGAGAGCACCTGGCCGGCAGTACTCGACATCTGGCCGGCCATTCCCCAGCCGAGCAGCGGCAGTCCGAGCGGCGTCAGCCACGCCCACAACGGCGCATCCCGGATCACCAGTCGGTCATCGCGCGACATCAGCCGGTCGCGAAGGTCTTCGAGGGCGGTCAGGTCGAGCAGGAGCGACTGGACCGCCAACATCCACGCTCGAGGATCGTCCGGATCGTCGGTGGCCTGAACCTCTGTCAGCAGACCCGCTGCCAGCAGCACCTCTCGACAGCGGCCTGCCGAAGCGTTGGCCAGTGATGCGATGAGCCTCGAAGACAGGTTCACCTGTTTCAGTTCAGGCAGGCCGACCGCACCGCCTCCGGCTTCGCGAACGACAGGCGGCATGGCCTACTCAACCCCTACGATGGACCCATCAGGCAAGAGATCGATGGACATGGCTCGTGGGGTTCGCGGCATCGCAGGCATCCGCACCATGGTACCGGCCAGCACCACCACAAATCCAGCCCCGGGACTCACCTGCAGATCGCGCACCGTGAGCGTCCAGCCGGTCGGCCGGTTGCGCAGCGACTTGTCATCGGAGAGCGAGGCCTGGGTCTTCGCCATGCAGACCGGCAGCGTGCCCACACCCAGACGACCCAGGGCCCGGGTCTTGCGCTCAGCAAGGGGCGACCACGCCACGCCGTCGGCTCCATAGACCTTCCGAGCCAGCGCCTCCACGCGCTCCTTCAGCGTGGCATTCGCCGACGACAGAGGCTGGATGGGGGCTGGCTCGAGCGCAAGCAGGGGCTCGAGTGCCCGCACGAGCGGCTGGGCTCCCGAACCACCGTTGCCGAAGTGGTCGGACTCCGCACACACCACGTTCCGCGCAGCACAGTGTTCCTTCACCATCGCAAGCTCCTCAGGCGCATCATCGGGGAAGCGGTTGATGGCCACCACTGGCCGCTGTCCGTGCTCCAGCACCGCATCGAGGTGCGCATCGAGGTTGGCCAGACCCCGGGCAACAGCGTCGATATCGACCACCCCTGGCGCGCCGTGCCCATGGTGCCGCAGCGCACGGATGGTGCAGACCACCACAACCGCTGCAAGCGCGTCGATCCCCGCTGCCGGACACTTGAGGCCGAGGAATTTCTGTCCTCCCAGGGCAAAGTCAAAGCCCGCCTCGGTGATCACCACATCCCCCACACGGCGACCGAGGTGGGTGGCGATGATGCTGTTGCAGCCATGGGCAATGTTGGCGAAGGGTCCGCCATGGATGATGGCAGGCCCGCCCTCAGAGGTCTGCACGAGGTTGGGCAACAAGGCATCGCGCAGCAGTGCCATCATCGCGCCGGTCACGCCGATGGTGCGCGCCTCGACTGGCTTGCGGCTGGAGTCGAGTCCGACCCACATGCGGTCGAGCCGAGCCCGAAGGTCATCGGCATCCGTGGCCATACACAAACAGGCCATCACCTCACTGGCCGCCGTGATGTCGAAGCCCGTGGACTGCGCCACGCCCTCCCCACCCACACCGACCACGATGTTGCGCAGCGCCCGGTCGCCCACGTCGATGATTCGTTTCCAGCGCACATAGCGAGCATCGGGCGCTCCTGGACGGCCAAAGTGCACCGCGTCTCCCACCGCTGCAGCCAACAGGTTGTGGGCCGCGCAGATGGCCGCCATGTCACCGGTGAAGTGCAGGTTGATGTCGACGTGGGGCTCGATGCGGCTCACGCCGCCACCGGTTCCGCCGCCCTTCACACCGAACACGGGGCCGAGCGACGGCTCCCGCAGCACGAGGGCCACCCGATGCCCCGCCAGCCGCAGCCCTTGAGCCAGACCGATGGAGGTGGTGGTCTTGCCCTCTCCGGCAGGGGTCGCGGTCATTGCGCTGACGAGAACCACCTTCCCCGGGGGCGCATCCTTGCGAGCGGGGATCTTGTCGGGATCGATCTTGGCCGCATGGCGGCCCCACGGCAAGACCGCTTCGGCGGGAATCTCGAGCTCGGCGGCAACATCAACAAGCGGGCGAAGACTGGACATGGGAACCTCACGTCGGTGGGCCCCAGGGTACACGGGGCGACCCCACAGTGGGAGCATCCACCAACACTCCCAATCCGCAGGGATCCGCCCCTCACTCCGCCGGAGACGCGTCGAACACCACTACCGGGTACAGAACAGCCATCGCTATCGCATCCGCTCCACCGGTCTGGGTAATCTCTCCCATCGCATCGAAAGCACCCACCATCACTTGGTCTACGATCGTTCCCTCAAGGTACAGCGTTGCGGTGTCATAGGCATCGACATCCATAAAGTTGTCGAGGTCGAGTGAGCCCACGATGTTGGACGGATCCAGCGTGGTGCGGAAGACCAGGGCTCCCGGCTCGCTCACCCCGCTCGCGGGATCGCTCAGCGACAACGTGATGTTGAGGCTCTCGGCGAGCTGTCCGTCGTCGCTCACCAGAGTCACCTCCGCATCGACCTCAATCCGGTCGGAGCAGTGCACTGCGATGAGCGGAACCGGACCGCCAGTGTCCGGGGTCTTCGGAGTAGACTCCACATATCGAAGCGAGCTCGAGTCCACGACGATACCGACTTCAAGGGTGCTCTCACCCATACCCTCGAAGGAGGCCAGACCAACGCTCGCAGCCGGGACTTGATCCAGGAACTCGGCACCGCTGACCCCAAAGTCCGTGACCTCGTCCACGGTCAGGGCACGCTCCACGTCTTCACAGTAGGGCATCGCCGAGCTCGAGTCGCCGTCCACCGGCGCCTCGCCGGGATCATCGCCACAGGCGACTGCGAAGGGAACAATTGCGAGGGCGAAGAGCGCGGGGCGAGACATGGTGACTCCAGCAAGGTTCGAGGAACGCGATGCAGACCACTTTGATTGAGTCTGCCATCGGATGCCCAGCACAACTGCACATACCGTGCCACCTCGATCAACAGCCGATCCTCAATCAAAATGTGCGTATTTTAGGACAATCCATGCCAAATTCGCGCCATTTCGGTCTGTGGCAGAAGCATTGATTCGCGTGCAGTTCCGCAATATTGATGGACCACGCAAGTCCTCATTCCGCTGCGCCAAACAGCGCCTCACAGTCCGACAACACCTGCCGGGGATCGGCTCCCAGGCTCACCGCCCCCTCGTACCAGAGAAAGGCCTGGCCCGACGCATCGAGCAGAAAGGCGTGTCGCAAGTTGCCCTGGTCGTGGTCCGACTCGGTTCCATACGCAGCCGCGAGCACCGCGTCGGCATCGGACCAGATGAGGTATTGATAGTCGAGAGACTCGGCCCATGCCGCATTGTTGTCGACGCTCGTAGGGCCTACTGCCACGATTCGCACCCCCAGGGCGTCGAAGTCGGCCTGCAGATCGCGGTACCCGCAGGCGTCGTTGGTGCACGATCCTGCGGTGTCGCGGAAAAACCACATCACAGTCGGAGCCCCCAGCAGGGAGTCTGGCCCATGTGCCACGCCATGCTGGTCAACCACTTCGAAGTCGGGGAGCGGCAGGCTCGGATCAAGCGCCTCTCCAAAGTACGATGGACCAGCAGGCTCGTCCGTGTCGTCTGGCGGGGTTCCCGAGTCCTCAGGAACGGCCGTGTCATCCACTCCACCAGTGTCGTCGTCGAGACCACTGTCGGGCGACGCCACGTCATCCGTGGAGTCGTCAGCCGGTGGCAGTGGGGTCGGTGCTGCCATGCCCGAGTCGACCGGGTCACTGCCGTCGTCCGACGCCTTCGGTGATGGTGTTCCCCCACAGGCCACCGCGACCAGCAGGGACAAGCCAGGGAGCCACCGGGTCATTGCGGCACAACTTCCACGGCGTAGTGCTCTCCAGGCGCCAACACCACATCCTTCACCACAGGCTCCAATCGAGTGCCCGAGAGGTCGGCCAGGGTCATCTCGAACTCCCCAAACACCGTGGTGGCCACTGCGCGGTCGTGCACCACAACGGCGATGCGATCCTCAAGCGCACCCAGCGGCACCGCGAGCTCTTCGGCCAGCTCGCCCTCGGCATACACGGTGTAGGGCTCCCCGGCTTCAAACGCAGCGTAGCCTTCGGCGTCGGTGAGGAACCATGAAAGCGCAGGCGGCTCCGCCTCTTGCGTGTACGTATCGGGCGCATACCGAGACGATGTACCGATCGTGCGGGCGAGGCGTGTGCTCCCCGCGATGTGCAGCTCGGCGAGCGGCTCCCCGTCGTCGGCCTCGACTCTCCGCGTGCCGAACAGCTGCACCGAGCCCCGCAAGCCCATGCGCACTGTCTCGATCGTCCCGGCCGCTGCACCGGTTGTGATGCGAGTAATGGTGCCTTCGTCGGTTGGATTGCTGCCGATCACCGAGTCCACACGGGCAGCGAACTCTTTGTCGGCCGCAAGCGGGACGGAAATCATGCCGTTCATGTTGGTGGTGGCTTCTCCGGCGTACCACCAGAAGGTGTCGTAGGGGGAGTAGAGCACCACCGAGGCGCCGTCGACCGGATCCCCATGACGGTCCACCACACGCAGCTCAAGAGTGTAGCTGTCGGTGTAGCGGTCGGTGACATGGGCCACCATCGCATCGCCACGCGTGAAGTAGTTGGCGAACGGCGCACCATAGCCATGGTCAAACCAGCCGTTGACCGGTTCCCAGGCCACCCAGCGCTCACTGAGCGGGTCGTAGAAGTCGTTCCATGTGTGGTCCCAGCTCGAGGGAGTGGTGTTCACGTTGGGAATCAGCGCCGTGCGAGAGAGTGCAGTGGTCATGTCAGCCCACTCACCACAGTTGCCACGCCCGAGTCCGTAGATGCGCACTGGCTGGATGCTGCGCTCGGAGCCGGCACCAAACTGGAGCCACCGACCAGCTTCCTCATCCGAGCGCTTCATGAAGCTCGCCACCGCGCCGATGGCCCCGGAACCTCCGCCATCGCTCGACCACAGAACATCGACCTCCGGGAGCACTTCGGACAGCACCGGGCAGTAGTCACCTTCGGGGCAAAACTCTGCGGCCTGCTCCCACAAGAAGCTCCTCCACCAAAACCCTTCTGCCGGATCCTGGGGACACTCGAGGGTGCGCAGCGTGCACTCGGTCCAGGCATCGATGTACCAGGTGCTCTCATCTTCAATCCGCGGATGCACCACGTACCAATAGTAGTACTCTGCGGGGATCTCGACCTCGACGATCGCGTCGCCATCTGCCATCTGGTAGACGGTCGTGGTAGACCAGTCATCATCGACGCCCGCTTCTCCGGTCTCTACCAGGTCGACATATGCGAGGCTCGGGTCGACTTCATAGACGTAGCGAGCATTCTCGACCAACATCTCGGGGAAGAACCAGGCCGACCGCATCGGCTCCGGTGACATGTGCGCGATGCTGAACGCGACTTCGTCGATCAGCCATGGCTCGTCGATGTCGAGCAGTATCGCGGCCAGCTCGTTGGCCAGGTCATCGTCGACACGAAGGAACGTCAACGTGAGATCGTCGCGAATCCAGGCAGGACTCGCCGCGACCGCTTCTGCAGCGAGCTCGGTGAGGTGACTGGCGGAGTCGTCGACCACTTCGAGCGCCGCGGCCAGTTCTTCTTCCTCGGGCTCTTCGGACTCTTCGGACTCCTCGGTGGTGCTGTCACTTTCTCCGATATCATCGGTCGTACCATCATTTTCGCTATCGATTGAGCGGTCATCCGGTGATGCGGCCGACTTGGTTCCGGTAGCGTCGTCGCAGCCAAGACTGCCAATGGTGGTGCACAACAGGGGAATCAACAGCCGACGATGCATCATGAACGCGCTCCAGGTCCGACTCCTACGGTACCACCGAATCGGTCGGTTGCCGCTACGATGGATGGATGGGCCGCTATTGGGCCAGTCCCAATAGGGTGTAGTTGTCGTCTTCCACGAGTCCGATGCCTCGGGCATAGGTCTGGTAGGTGGACACATCCAGGCTCGAGTCCTCGAGCTCGACCGTGATGGTTTTGCGGCTCTCGCCATCAACGGTCCTCGTGCCCACGGCCACCACGGTCGCTCGACGGGTTCCGGCAGCTCCATCGGTGTCCGGTGCATCGGGGACCGCACCGGTACCCGCGTAGTCCGAAGACCAGGCATCACCGTTCTTCGGGTCGGGTGGCAGCACGAGAATCGACTCGGACAAGGAGTACTCCTCGATTCCCAGATCTCCAGGGGCGTTGAGCGACGTGGTGACCGTCCCACCGAGGAGTCGCACCCCGTCGCTGCCGCATGCATAGGCGGTCTCATGCACGATCTGGAGCTCGTCTCCCTCAAAAATGCGCTGGACAGTCTGACGCACCCCCCAAGCCGGCTGCCCTTCGTGCGTGGTCTCACCGGTGAACTCCACCATCGCAGGCGTCACGAGCTGCAACGATGCGCTCCCTTCATACGTGAACCGAGTTCCTACGAAATCCACAGGCAGGAACGTTGAACAGACCGTGTCGACAGCCTCTTTGGGTGCACCACACCCGAGCGCGATGGGGGCCACGAACAGAACACCGAGCACACCCATCCAACGCATGCTGCCTCCGGACTTGGGGAGCCACACCATTTCACGGCACACGCAGATGCGAAAGCCCCAACGCTGCGCGGCCACACTCCACCGACCGCGCACCGCCAGTGTTGCGATGAGCCGGTCTGCTACGAGGCGTCGACCTCGAAGGCACCACAAAGGGTGGCGTTGCGGTCCCACTCTTCAATCCAGCCGTCGATCCAAGTCGCATCGAGGGTACCGACCACTCGCGTTGCACTGCACTCACCCACGAATGGGACCTCCACGCCGCTCCAAGCGAAGGTACCGGTGCAGGTGTTGGGATCGAGCCGAATGGTTCCGCTGGACTCAAACGGTGCACCAAACACCCGGCACGCGATGTCCGACGCGGCCCCTTGTGGGGCCTGCGCCTGCGTGGCGTCCAGCGCCGCGACACCCTCGCAGCGGTCGTTGCCTGCTTCGGTAAACAACTCCAGCCAGATGGAGCCTTCGTACACCACCGGCTCGATGGAACCGTCCCCTCCATCGGCAAGGTCACCGGTGTCTTCGCTCGCCATGCCACCAGAGTCGGGCCGCATCCCAACGCCGTCATCCCCTGCAGTCGTCGACTCGTCCGCACTGGAAGGGTCGGCGACGACCAGCGGTGGAAGCGCCGGAGCATCAGCCGCACAACCGGCCACCACCAGGCACATCAGGAAGGGTCGACACAGCTTCATTCAGGAATCCGATCGCAGGGACACGCCGTGAACGACCCGTCCAGGATGGTGGAGCCACCGTTGAGCGTGGTGGAGAATCCAGAAATCTCCAGCGCGCCCTCCGGATCGAATCCAACGATCGTCAGCGAGCCTTCGCCCGCGCTCACCTCGGCGATTGAAGTGCCAAGGTTCTCGAACCGAACCTCCGCCTGCAGGGGGTCGTTGGCGTCGAATACGATCGCATACACATCGCCGGCCGCGGGTGTTCCCACCACGTCAATCTCCAACAGGTAGCCGGGCTGCGACTCGATGTCGGTCACGGCGGTACACCCATCTTCGCCGCCCGTCTGAAGACCGGCCACCACCAGCTCGTCGTCGTCGAGGGTCCATACGAAGGCATCGAAGTCAGCCGAGCCCTGGCCCTCCGGAAGGGTGACGCGCATGGAGTTGGCGTTGCATGACTCGTCCACCGCGGTCTGGGGCGCTGCGTCTCCCGTATCGGACCCGCCACTGTCCGTGGGTGGTGCACTCTCCGGCGGTGCAGCCAGACCCGTATCGGTCGAGGCCGGCTCCTCCTCCTCCACAGCGCACACGGGCGCGTTCACGCAGGAGGCATCGGCACAGTCCAGCGAGCCGTTGCCATCATCATCCAACCCGTTGGCGCACCCGCCAACGACCGAGCCTTCGCTCGGAGCACCACAGCTGGTCAGGAGCAAGCCGAGTGTGCAGACCTTGCTCTTCATCGACCACCTTCCTTGCATGCAACGCCCTGCCGCTGTGACCAAGCCGCCAGCCCACGGTACGGGCTCGGTAGGCAGCTACTGAGGACCCGCATCGGGATCCTCTCCAGAGGGGCAGTAGCAGGCCGTAAATTTGCTGAGGGCACCCACTGTGCCGTCGTCGTAGGCGGGGCCAAAATCTTCCACATGGAGCAGCCCACCGGTGGGTTCCATCTGCACCACCTTGAACGACAGGGCACCACCGCTCGCCTCCGTGGAGTGCCCGATCTGTCTTTACGAGCTCTGCGACGGCGACCACGGCCGCGACGCAGCGGGCCTCGACGACGACGCCGGCGTCGATGCTCGAACAATCGCCTTGGAAGAGCGTTTCTTGAGGGTCAACATCTCGTCAATCACGACCTCATAGCCTGCACTCGTCGCGACGTTACGGCGACGCCCCCGGCGCGAGCCGGCGCGGGGGCAGGTGGGGGGCCACCCCGGCCTAGGGCTCGGGCGCCTTGCCGTCGAAGAGGAGGCCGCCGATGTCGCGCGCGATGTCGAGCGTCGCGTTCGGCCGCGCGGCGCGGAGCGCCTCCTTCTGCATGGCCTCGCGCTCGCCGGCCCGCGTGAGCCAGCGCGTGAGCGTCTCGGCGATCTTCTTGGGCTTCTTGACGAAGGCGCCGAAGCCGTTGCCCTCGACGAACTTGACGTTGCCGTACTCCTGGCCCGGGAGGTGCGAG
>CAJWOS010000141.1 GCA_913044235.1 uncultured Pseudomonadota bacterium | reverse complement strand
CGTCTTGGCCAGCAGGCGCCGCAGCCAGGTCTCGAACCCGGGGGGCACGGGGACAGTGGGCTGAAAGACCGGTGGTGGACTCGAGAGGTGATGCTCAAGAGCCTCCTCGAATCTCTGATCCTTGCCGAACGGTGGTGCGCCGGTGGCCATGGCCCAGGCAAGGCAGCCCACCGAGTACAAGTCGGTCCATGGGCCCTGGTCTCGCCAGCGTCCTTGCAGCTGCTCAGGAGCCATGTAGGCCGGCGTGCCCGCAACCACGGCATCGGCGACGGAGCGACGATCGATGGCCTGGGCGAGTCCGAAGTCCGTGAGCTTGACCTCAAGTGGCTGGTTGGGCTGCAGGCGCTTGACGCTGGGCAGCCGTCCGCTCGGCAAGCACAGCAGCACGTTCCCGGGCTTGAGGTCGCGATGCACCACACCACGGGCGTGGCTGTGGGCCAGAGCATCCAGGAGCTGCAAGAGCACAGCACGAATCTGATTCCAGGACAGGCGCCCCACGAAGCGATTCATGGGGCGTCCCTTCACATATTCCATCACGAGGTAGGGCGTGTCCGAGAGGAAGTGCCCGAGTGAGACGAGGCCGCTGTCTGACTCCACCACTCCGTGGTCGATCACCGATACGATTCCCGGATGCGACAGTGCTGCCACAGCCCGGACTTCATTCCGAAACGCTTCGACGGCCCACGGGTCTTTCGCGGTGGTGCCGTGGAGGATCTTGATCGCCACCTCCACGTCCTGCGCACGATGGACAGCCAGCGAAACTTCGCCCATTGCGCCGCGGCCGACAGCGCGCACGATGTCAAAAGGGCCGAGGCGGATTGCAGGGGCGGACATGCTCGAGACTTTAGCAGTGCATCCGGTCAGGTGCCGTCACAGCAGACAATGATCAGCTCGGTACCAGACGATGTGTAGCTGTCGCCGGCATTATCGGTCCAGGTGACGGATGGGGCTTCGCCTTTCTCACGATAGCCGCAATCGGCGCGTTCCCAGGCCACCTGGTAGTCGATCAGGACCGTGTCGTATTGGGTCGGTGCCGAGAGGTCGGGATCGTCGACCGAGCCGTTCATCTTGAAGTACCAAGTGTGTGTTGTGGAGCCGTCGGCGTTGGTCTCCGAAGTGGACGGAAGCACCGAGAAGCCAAAGCTCCGAAGGCCATCTGGAAGGGTCTCCTCAACCATGATGCTGCTGGTTTCCCGACCCAGGTTGACCACTTCGATGGTGAGAAAGGTGGAGGTTCCAGGCTGCATCTCTACGTAGTTTTTGGTGCGTCCAACCACGTATGTTGGTTGCGCGGCAAGGTGGTCCCAGATGTTGTGGTTGGTCCACGGGGCGCCCGTCGAAGGGTCGGCATAATCGGTGTGGTCTTCCACACCGTTGCTGTTGGTGTCGGTATCGGTGTGGACGTAGGCGAGCAGTGGATACGGGGCTCGAGCGCCGGTGAAGCGATACGAGGCACCATTTTGAGTGACTTGCGTGCGCTCGATGCACCACCAGGCCGGACCATCGCTCGACCGCGCGTAGGCATGGGCCCACAGGTCGTCGACAGAGATCTCTCGCGCCGCCTCGGGCTCACCCGGCCAGTCGACGGCGGAATGCCCAGCGATGGCGTCTTGAGAGCCACTGGAAAAGAAGGTGTGCCAGCGGCCACTGCAGATGGGGTAAGGGCCGAGGTTGGTGACATTGAGATCGCCGTTGAGCTGTACCGAAGCGAAGTCCCGGTCCATGGCTTCGGCGAGCGAGATGCACGCCGTGGGCTGTGGGCAGTCGAGGTTGCGTCCCCAGGGGTCGGCCACCGCTTCTTCCTCCTCATCCGAGCCTTCTGGACCGGTCGCGCTACCGGGCGCGGATGGCTCGTCGGCGGGAGCAGCGGTGTCGTCGTAGAGTGACCAGTCGGTTCCGCCGTGGGCGGGTTGCGCCGAGCTCTTGTCGCCTGGGGTTGGGTCACATCCCATGAGGAATACTACGACCACCAAGGTCCGCGTGGCTGGTAGATGCATGAATGGCCTCGTGGGACAGGCAGCCCTTTGATCGTGGAATCACACTACCGTATGGTTCGGTGGATGGTTCAGCATTCCACGTCGTTTCGCCGGCTCGGGGAGTTTTTGATGTTCGAGAGCGAAGTATCCCGCATGGCCTGCATGGCGATCGCTGTGGCCCTGGTTGCTTGTCAGGTTGATGGGAAGGGCTCGGAGGGAGGACCCGACGCGGGTGCCACCACGGGCGGCGAATCGACAGGCAGTGGCGAAGACAGCTCGTCTATGGATGTCCGCGCAGACTGTGCAGACGGGACGTCGTGGTCTGCGGGCACCGTCGCGTTTGTGGATGCATCGGAGGCATGGGGACTGGTGGACATCATGCCGGTCGGGATCCGGCTCTCGGTGGGCGACATTGACGCAGATGGATGGCCCGATCTCGTGGTTCGCTCCGGTACGGGGGGAGACAACTTTTCCGGTGGCGGTACCCGAAACACCTGGCTGTTGCGAAACCAGCAAGATGGCACCTTTGCCGATGTGACCGAGGCGAGTGGATTCACGACCGCGCGCGCGGGAGGAACGGGCCGTTCCGCCCCGGTCGTGATCTGGGGAGATGTCGATAATGATGGGGACCTCGATGCGTATGCGGGGATTCCCGACGCTTCGAATGAAATCGTCGAGACCTCCGAGCTGCTGCTGAATGATGGCAGGGGCGTCTTTGTGCTGGCGACGGCGGAGAGTGCTCTGCGGGTGGCTCGGGGTGAGATGCCCTACGGCGCCGCTTTTCTCGACTATGACCGGGATGGAAACCTTGATCTGTGGGTCGCTGAGTATGTGCTCGACGGTTCCCCGGCCCAGGACCGCCTGTTTCGAGGGGACGGCTCGGGCGGTTTCGAAGACGTGACCGAAGCCGTGGGTCTACAGACCCTGCAATGGTCCTCCGTCCGGTCGATCAACCAGGGCCGATCGCACACACAGGCCTGGGCCGCTGCGGCCTGCGACTTCAATGGCGACGGCTGGACCGATCTCCTGGCGTCTTCCTACGGCCGCGCTCCCAACCATCTTTGGCGGAATGATGCAGGTGTGTTCGAGAACCAGTCGGTCGCCTCGGGCTACGCCTTCGACCAACGCGTGGACTGGTCCGACAACGAATCGGCCCGGTGCTGGTGTTCCTTGCACCCCGAAGATGGAGACTGCAGCGGCGTTCCCGAGCCGGCATACATCACGTGCAACGTCGACTCCGATGCCTTTCGGTGGAACCACACCTACGATCGTGAGCCCTTCCGACTCGGCGGAAACAGTGGTGCATCCATTTGTCGAGACATCGACAACGACGGCCATATCGACATCTTGACTACGGAGATTGTGCACTGGGATGTGGGCGAGAGCAGCGACCCGAGTGAGCTGCTGTTCAACACAGGAAGCGGGGACATCACGTTCGATCGGCCTGGGAACGAGACCACCGGCCTCACGCGGGAGCACTCTGGCGTGACCTGGGATGACGGCGACATCACCGGAAGTGTCTTCGACTTTGACAACGACGGATGGGCCGATGTCTACATCGGGTCGACCGACTACACAGGCACTCGCGGTCTGCTGTACCACCAGGTCACCCCCCGACAGTTTGAGGCGGTGGTGCCCGCAGAGGGCATCGACCAACCCCGCAGTCACGGCAGCGCCATCGCTGATTTCGATCGAGATGGTGACCTCGATATCGTGGTGGGCCACTCGAGCGCTCGATGTGGCGCAGACTGCCGCGACACCTTCGAGGTGCGTCTCTTTGAGAACCAGATGGGCGTGGGCAGCAACTGGGTCCAGCTCGACTTGCAGCCGGGTGAAGGCGCGAATGGGTCGGCCATTGGTGCCCGGGTGTCTGTGTCCACCGGCGAGCTAACGCAGGTGCAAGAAGTGGGCGGCGGTCATGGGCAGTGGGGCAACCAGGACGACCGGGTACTGCACTTCGGACTCGGAACCAGCTGCTTTGCCGATGTCACGGTCACTTGGCCGGATGCCGCCGGCACCGTCGAGACCTTTCGTGTGGGCAGTGGGTATCGCTGGAGGCTGGCCGCGGGGAGCGACGCAGAGCCGCTGCTTCCCTGAAGCCTGCGCCGGGGATCGGTTCGCTCGAGGGGCGTCCGGCTCACTCCGACTTCCGGGAGCGTCCACCGGTGCCGAGCTGGATGGCTGCACCCAAGACCGTCAGGCCACTGATCAGAAGCAGGTTTGTCTCAGCGGATGCGGCCCAGGCGATGGCGATGGCGCCCACAGCCGATGTGATGAGCGGCAACAATCGGCGATACAAGGAGGGAAACAGCAGCAAGCCCACGAATCCAGCCGCGGGCGCGGCGAACCAGGGTGCCTTTGGCCATACGAGTGGCAGGATGGCGTGCGTGGTGGCTGCCACGACCAGGCTGCCGCACAGGCGGACCGCGAGCTGTTCGATCCGAGTGCTGATGAAGGCACCGATGCTTCCGGCGACGACGAGAATTCCCAGTCGCATCAGTTCGTCGAACTTCCGCCCGTATTCATCGAGGGCCAGTGCGGTGGCAAACACACCCAGTAGGAACCCGGGCGCCATCACGGCGAGGCTGTAGAGGCGTGCCCCGATGAGGAGCAAGACGACCCCGATAGCTCCGGCCAGCAAGCGCCCGTCACTCCCGAAAGCGAGGAGGGTGGGAAGTACATCGTCCATCGAAACTCCGGCTCTCGCCGGCGACGGCGAGGCGGACCGATTATGCCCGAGAGGTGTGGAGTCGTCTTGTCGGGGCGTTGTAGAGCTGTCGAACAGCCGTCGCAAGCCGGCTCAGACGAACCCTGGGCTTCGAGGAGAAAACGTGACCATAGCTACCGGCCTCGGATTGTTGTGTTGCGTGCTGTTCGCCGGGATTTTGGGCGCTGTAATGGCGTTTGTGATCTGGAGGTCCATGCGTGCATCCACCCCCGCAGCGCCGGCGTCAGCCACGCCCAAGGCGCGGATCGATGCGTTGGATGCAGATGCGGAGCGCGGAGACCGTCCCTCGCCGTCCACGGTATCGGCAGAGCGCGTGGGGGAAGCGCCTCCGCCCGCGTTGGGGAGACCGGCGCCCGCGGTGGTGCTGGGCGGCGGTGATCCGGATCGGGTGGAAGACTTTGACGAGGATGCTCCCACCACCTTGATCGATACATCGGCCCCCGCGATGCGTGCGCTGCTTGCGGAGGCTGGCTTGGCCCCCACGAAAGGCGAAGTGGCGGCGACCGAGCGAATCCAGCTGCCCACCGAGAGCGAGATGGCATTGACCGAGCGTCTCCAGGTGCCTCCTCGCCCGAAGAAGATTCTGCCGGCCGACCCGTCGGCGGTGCCGATGGCGGATGGGCCCCCACCGCTGCCAGCGTCCCATGCCGACTTGCCGTCTTCCGCTCGGCACGCGGTCCTCGACCCACCGCAAGAGCCGGATACCCGTACCCTGAAGCCGGGGGCGACCATCATTCCCCCCGACGACTGGAATGAAGACTTCATCGAAGACGAAGAGGTGGATGAGACCATGTTGCTGGTCCGTCCGCCCCTGCCCCCCAAGGAGTGAGCGTCGCACAGGCGCCTTCATCGGGTGTGTTGGGAGAGAGAAATGACCGCCGAATCACTGCTGGAACACCATCGTGTAGCTGGAGCGTCGACCGATGCGCGCGATGGCGTTGCACTCGCGACGACCTACCCCGAGGCGCTGTCGGTACCGCTTGAAGCGAACGCCGTGGCTGTGGTGGACCTGTCCCATCGACCCGTGTTTCGGTTGGTGGGCTCGGATGTGCGCCGCTGGACCAACGGGATGTTCACGAACAACACTCGTCGCCTGCGTCCGGGCCAGGGAAACCGGCACTGTGCATGCGACGACCGGGGGCGTGTGCGGGGTGTGCTGGACCTCTACTTTTTGGCTGAGGACACCGTGCGGATCGTGTTGGACGGAATGCTCTTCGATGACTTCGAGCAGCGATACCAGATGTATCTCCTGCTCGACGACATCGAGGTGGAGCCCGAAGCGTTTGCCCTCCTCACGGTGCAGGGGTCCGGTGCGGAGGGGACTCTGACCGAGCTTGGCCTCCCCGTGCCGGAAGGCAGTCACACGCACGAGAATGCAGCAGCACCATGGACTGGCGTGGTGGTCAGTCGTCGTGACCGGCTGGGGCAGTCTGGGTTCGATCTGCTGGTTCCGCCTGAGCAGTCCGTTCGGTTGTGGAGCGCGCTCACTGCAGCTGGGGCCGTTGCCATGGGCGTCGACGACCTTCGCGCCTTGGAGGTTGTGGCCGGCCGGGCATCGTATCCGACCGATGCAACCGACAAGTCGATGGTTCATGAGCTGCGGCTGAACACCGATTGCTGTGCGTTCGACAAGGGATGCTATGTGGGCCAGGAAGTCATCAACCGCATCGATGTTCGAGGCGCCATCCAAAAGCGCTTTACCACGGTCATTCTGGACTCTCCCGTCGCTGTTGGAGCGGCCGTGAAGCTCGATGGCCGTTCAATCGGCACGATCACGGGGCGGGCGACGTACCGGGGCCAGGAGTGGGGAGCCGGTGTGCTTCGCAAGTCGGCTTGGGCCGATGGCACCGAAGTGAACGTGATCGGGGCAGATGGTTCCATTGTGGTGGGTCGTGTGGTGGAGAGTCCCCAGGTCTGAGGCCGCCACATGGCGCCCAGGCCTCAGAGCGACGGCTGAATCCGCAGCTCGACCTGGACCCCGTAGTGATCCGACAGTTCATGTCGACCGGAGCGAAGGACTTCAGGCTGCACGTACGCGAGGCCAGTCTGAAACACGCCTACCGCGCCATCGGGCGCGCGAAAAAACACGTGGTCGCTGCGGGCTGGGTAGTCACGCCCGCCTCGAGCGCGGAAGTGCAGGCTATTGCAGTCTGTGGTGGTGAAGATGTGTGGAGGCAGCATGGGGCAGTCGCCGTTCATGGGGCGCTTGGGCCAGCCTGGATTCCAGTCTGGAATGGCATGCATCGCTTGCACATCGCCGAGCGCGTGCCCGAGCGTACGGGTGTCGAGGAGGTTGCCGTAGAGCTGCAGCATCGGCCAGGTGAGGGCGCTCTGCCACCATCCGGAGACGGGTTCTCCACGGTCTTCCCCAAAGGCGTTTTCAGGGTAGTAGGGCGCAGCGTAGAGGGCGGCGCCAAGAACCACGATAGTTTCTTGTGATGTGGCGGCCAGATCCAGTCCGAGCTGCCGCGCTTGTAGAGTGCGGATGCGCCAGTGTTCAGGATGCGGCTGCAGTTGCGCCGTGGACAGCCGCAGGTGCCGTTGGCTGGGGGCATGCGTAAACGACCAGGTGAGGTAGCCCAGGCCGGTCTGCTCGCCGGTCCACCGGCCGCCCCGAATTTGGTCGGCGAAGCGGCCCTCCGAGCGGACTTGCGCACCTGTGATGAGGTCTCCACGAACCAGGATCACAAGTCCATGGTGTTTGTGATGCCGCTTGGAGCCTGCAAACCATACGTAGCCCTGGCGTTCTGCGACTTCAGCAAGACGGGTGACGTCGGACCAGTCCCAAACCTCTTGGAGGAGCAGCACATCCCAGTCGTCTTTCAGGACCCGCTCGGAGATGCTCGCGCGTCGACTGGGAACGTTTGGGTTTTGCTGCGCCCCGAAGGGAAGGAACGAGCGCTTTTCGAGCAGGCCGAGGTTGAAGGTGAGCACCCGAAGCGGATGTCCGTCGCTGGGGCCGCGGCTCAGCTGAGCCTGTTGGGCAAGGTAGGGGCTCGGGTCGGGTGCCGTCACAAACAGTGGACCGGAACGCGACAGGAGGGTGGCCGGGGTGACGGAGCCGCTGTCGGGAAGTGATGCAGCCAGGTGCTGGAGCACGGGCGCACTGGTCATGGACTTTTGGTCGGCTGGACTGTCTCCGAGCTTTGGAGGCGAGGGCGTTGCAGAGGGTCTGCCACCACCTACCGCTGTGCTCGACACGGTCGCGAGGAGCGCCATGCCGACGCAAAGCTGGGTCCAAAACGCCGCACGCACTGCTGGTCTACTCACCACTCGGTTGGGCAGGCGGGGAGGGCGCCCCGCTCGCAGCGGTGGCGGAACCGGTCGGGGCATCGGGTTGCATCTGCGCGTCGAGTGCGGCGAGGTGACTCTTGAGCTCGACCAGTGCTTCACCGTAGCCGGCCCAGTCTCCGGCCCGCTGCCGCTCTTCTGCGCGAAGCAGTGCGTTGCGGGCCAGAGTGACCAGCTCGGTATCGGTGCTGTTGGATGCTTCGGGTGGGTCGGATGGGCTTGAGGCTTCTGTCTTCGAAACGACCGACTGTGCAGGGGGGAGGTTTTCGGGCATCGCGCCAAACACCTGCTCCAGAGCCTCATCGAGTGTTGGTGCCATCGCAATCCGCTTGCCATGCGTGACGATGACCCGCTTGAGCTCCGGAAGCTCCCGCCGTCGGTCCATTCGGTCAGCACTACCAGCCTGCAGATAAACGGGCTCGACATACATCAGGGAGTCTTCAATGGGAATGGCCAGCAGGTTGCCGCGCACGACACTGCTGCCCGCTTGGTCCCACAGGGTCAGCTGCTCGCTGATTTCCGGCGTCTGGTCGAAGCGCGACTCGATCTGGGCGGGCCCGAAGATGAGCTTCTTTTTGGGGAAGGTGTAGACGATGAGTCTCCCATAGTGGTCGCCGTCACTGCGGGCGGCCATCCATGCGATCATGTTGTCTTTGTTTTGGGGCACGAACGGTACGAGCAGGATGAACTCCGCGGCGTCTTCGCCGGGAAGCTTCATGATCAGGTAGTAGCTGTCCATCCGGTCAGACTTCGCGTAGGCCGCAATCGGGATGTCCCAGAGGTCTTCGCGGTTGAAGAAGACCGTGGGGTCTTGCATGTGGTACTGCGCGTAGAGCTTGGCCTGCGTATCGAAGAAGTCCGACGGATAGCGAAGGTGGGGCTTCAGCGCCTCGGGGAGGTCTTCGAGTGGATGGAAGGTGTCTGGGAAGACATTTCCGTAGGTCTGGATGATCGGATCGGTAGCGTCGGAGACGTAGAAGTCGATGGTGCCGTTGTAGGCATTGACGACCACCTTCACCGAGTTCCGCATGTAGTTGGCACGGATGCCCTGGTTCGGGATCTGGGTGCGCTCGGAGTAGGGGTAGCGGTCCGTGACCGTGTAGGCGTCGAGGATCCAGTGGATTCCCCCGTCCACCACAACGGCGTAGGGGTCGTTGTCGTAGGCCAGGAAGGGCGCCACGCGGGCCACTCGTTGACGGATGTTGCGATGCAGGAGCACGCGGCTGTCCCGCCGAATGTAGGAAGACAGCAGAATATCGATATTCTCGAGATGTCCAGCGAAAAGAAGGGTGCGGAGGGGCGAGGTCAACTCCACCCCGCCAGTACCTTCGTAGGTGGTGGTCATGTTGTTGTCGCCCATCGGGTAGTCGAACTCTTTCTCCCCGGTACGAACAATCACGTAGTCGTTGGTGCGCTCCCCGTAGTAGACCTCAGGCCGGCTCACGTCGAGGTCGATTGTGGTGGTCGGCGGGATGTCCTGCACAAACAGCTCGGGCAGGCCATCGGGCGTGACCACGTTGACCGGGCTCATCGTCAATCCGTAGCCGTGGGTGTACTGCAAGTGCTGGTTCACCCAGTTCCCAGCGCCAGGAAGGGCATCCACGTTCATCTCACGCACGGCCAGCATCACCTGCCGCGGGCTCCCGTCGATGGTGTAGCGATCCACGTCAACGGCCATGAAGTCGTAATAGGTGCGGATTTCCTGCAGCTGACTGTAGGTGGTGAGCAGCGGTCGGGTGTCCCACACCCGGATGTTGTCCACGGTGGCTGGATTGTTCTGGATGTCGGCCATCGTCAGGCCGGACTCGGCTTCGAATGGTCGCACGTCGATGCGGTCGAGCGCGTAGGCTGTGCGGGTGCCTTCGATGTTCCGGGTGAGGTACGGGCGCTCCAGCTCCAGCTGGCTTGGCTGCACCACGTATTGCTCGGTCATTTGCGGAAGGGCAGATGTGAAGATGTAGTTGCTGCCGATGGTGACGGCGACTGTGATCAAGGGCAGGCGCCAGCCTGGGCGCTGGGTGGCGACCAACATCACCACGGATGCGATTAGAGCGACGCCTCCGGCGAGCGCATACCCAGGCAGTCTCGCCACTTCGTCGGCATAGCCGATGCCTACGACAGCACCATTGGTCTCCACGAGCAGCTCGAAGCGAGCCAGCCACCAGCCCACGGCCGAGACCGCAAACATGCATGCACCGATGACGATCAGGTGCCGCCGGCCTGCATCGGAGAGCTCGGGCCGCTGGGGGTCCTTTGCCGCTGCAGACAGCAGGTACCACCCGGCAGTGGCCATCCCGGTGAGGGCGAGCACGCCCATGATGAAGCGCCGGATGAACTGCAGGAGCGGCAGGGTGAACGCATAAAAGGAGATGTCGTTCCCGAAGACCGGATCGGTCGCTCCGAACGGCACCTGGTGCATGAACGAAAGCACGTCGAGCCAGCTGCTGGCAGTGGCCTGGGCGAACATAGAGCCGACCAGGAAGGCGACCCCAACCGCCGCCAGCTGCACGATCTGCTTGAGACGCCTCGGGTCGAGCGGAATGGCGTCTTCACTGTTCGAGGCTGTAAGCTGCAGCCGCCAGAACTCGATGGGTGCACGCTTGGATGCGATGTACAGGCTGATCGCAGTCACGCCGGAGGCCACGGTGAAGCCACCCGCCAGCAAGCCGATCCGTGTGAACAGTGTGGTCTTGTAGACGTTGAGGTGTCCGAGTGACTCGAACCACATCCAGTCGACAGCGATGTCGACCACGCTCCGCCAAAGTAGAGCGACAACCACGGTGACGACCACGCCGACCCGGATCCAAAGGGGAATCTGAAGCTGCATCCGGCCTCCCAGCACGGGGTCTTAGCACGACCGGAGCCGGAAGGTACGAGAGGACGCACGGGAACCCTGCGCGGATCCTTCGGAAAGATGTGCAGCGCGTGGAGACCAGCACTTTCTGGAACGGTCGGAGTGTCCGCAACTATGGCGTTGCAACCATGGCGGTCCGGCCAGACCATTGGGTGTCGACAGCGTGCAGAGCAGTCGTCGAGAACCGCAAGCGACTCCGCATCCCTCTTTCGGCTCAAGCGGGATACAGGAGCGGCGGGACCTGTCAGGAGGTCGACGTGCCCTCCGGTGACTCTTCCCACGACTGGTTTGTTCGGCCCGCCTGGTCTCTGGCTGCCGATACGCGCAGCGGTGCCATCGATCCCGTCGCGCTTGTTCAGGCCCACATTGAGCGGGTTGAAGCGGTCAATCCGAGCATCAATGCCCTTGTGGCGGATCGGTTCACGGCAGCACGCAGGGACGCGCGGCGGCTGCGAGAGCTGGCGCCTGCCAAGCGAGGACCCCTCCACGGCCTTCCCATTTCCATCAAGGAGTTTTTGTCGGTGAAGGGAATGCCCCGCACGGGCGGGCTGGCATCACGCGCCCATCAGACCGCGGAGGACGATGGCACGGTGGCTGCACGTCTGCAGGCTGCGGGTGCGGTGGTGCTCGGAGTGAGCAACGTGCCTGAAGGGGGCCTGTGGATGGAGACCTACAACACCATCTGGGGCCGCACTCGGAATCCCTGGGACCTGGGCCGGACCTCCGGTGGCTCGTCTGGTGGGGAAGGTGCGCTCGTTGCATCTGGTGCCGTGGCCTTTGGGATGGGCTCCGATGTTGGTGGCTCCATTCGGATTCCGGCTGCGTTCTGTGGCGTAGCCGGCCACAAACCCACAGGCGGACTCGTGCCCAACACCGGTCACTTTCCGCCCGCTTCTCCTCGCGCGGGGCGTTTCTTGTGCACGGGTCCTCTGGCGCGAACGGTGGCCGACCTTCGACTCGCAATGTCGGTCATCTCTGGCCCGGATGGTCGAGATGCGGCATGTACTCGCACCTGGGTAAGCGGCTCTGGAACCGCGATGGGGGCGCTGAATCGCGCAGACCTGACCGGAGTGCGTGTGGTTCCACTGCCGTCCAATGGCTGGACGTCGATTCGTTCCGTCATGCGAAACGCGGTCGACGAGGCGACCCGAGCGCTTGTCGACCGCGGAGCTGAGGTGGTGCACGCGGACCTGCCCCGGTTCCGAAAAGCGTTCGGCATCTGGTCGGCGATGCTTTCTGAGGCGAGCGATGAGCGGTACGACGTGATTCTCGGCGATGGAACGCCCATTTCACCCGCGCGAGAGCTCTTCGCGATGCTCACGGGTCGGTCGCAGCACTCTTTTGCGGGCCTCGTGTTGACCTTGGGGGACCGGCTCGCAGGGGCCGTGCCGTCGCTCGCGCGGTCGCTCGTGCAAGAGGGGATGGCGCTGCAAGAGGAGCTCGAAGCGGTCCTGGGTCCGAATGGTGTGTTGCTGCATCCACCCTACTCACGTCCTGCACCCCGGCACGGTGATGCCTGGAGAACGGCCTTCGATGCGTCGTGTACCGCCATCTTTAATGTTCTGGAGTCTCCAGTCACCGTAGTGCGGACGTCCTTCGAGTCGCGGGGACTGCCGGTCGGTGTGCAAGTGGTGGGTATTCGGGGTGCGGATGCGCTCACGTTGGATGTGGCAGAGCTCCTCGAGCGGGATCTTGGTGGGTTTGTGCAGGCGGAGCCGGCGTGAGCGACCGATGCGCGAAGTCGAGCGGCCTGTGAGCGAAGGAGCACGAGCGATGGGACTCTTCGATGTGCATGCGCACCTGACTGATCGGCGGCTGGCGCCCAACGCGGATGCGTTGGTGGAGCGTGCGCGAGCGGCCGGTGTGACCACCATCATCAGCAATGGGCTCAATCCGGCCGATAACCAGGCCACCTTGGACCTTGCTGCGCGCTACGACATCGTGCGGCCCGCTCTCGGGCTGTACCCCGTCGATGCGGTCCTTCCGGAAATGCTGGCTGCGGGCGTGGAGTATCCGCGCGAGACGGACGAGCCTCCGCCATCGGCGGAGGAGGCCATCGAGTGGTTGGAAGACCACCTCGACCAGGCCTTCGCCATCGGTGAAATCGGTCTGGATCACTACTGGGTACCCGAGGAGCTCTGGGTGCGTCAGGAGTCCGTGTTCCGACGGCTCGTGCGGTTGGCGATAGACGCTGACAAGGCCATCATCATCCACACACGAAAAGCGGAACGCCGCACGCTCGAGGTCCTCGAGGAGGAAGGTGCGACCCGCGTGAACTGGCACTGCTTCAGCAGCAAGGTGAAGCTGGCCGTGCGGATCGCGGCGGCCGGCCATCACCTCAGCATTCCAGCCAACGTGCGCAAGGCGCAGAACTTTCAGCGCATGGTGGAGCGCGTGCCGCGCGAAAAGCTGCTTCTGGAGACCGATTGTCCATATCTCGGGCCGGTGAGGGGCGAGCTCAACGAGCCGGCGAACGTGGCCGGCACAGCAGACTACGTGGCGGAGGCATGGGGATGCTCGCGCCTGGCTGTCGATGAGCAGCTTGCAAGCAACTTCGAAGCGCTGTTCGGGGTGCGTCCCTGAGCGACCGCTCAGCGGGGCCGGAACACGCGAATCTGCTTGATGTTGTCATTGAGGAGCATGGATCCGGACTGCCCAAACGACCATCCGGTGCCCTCTTCAAACTTGGTCACCTGGGGAAAGGTCTGCTGGAAGTCGGGATCAGTGCGGTGCGCATTGCTGGCGTCGAACCAGTCGAGGTCGGGCGCACGAATCGCGCGCTTGCCTTCCTTGGTCTCGAAGCCTTCACCCTTGATGACGCGCAAAGCCCGCCAAGGACGGGCCTCCCAGCCGATGTCGAGCACGGATGTGCACAGCACTACGGTGGTGCCAATCGGTCCCGAAATGGCGATGGAGCGAAAGGCGAAGTTGTTCAGGGAGCTCCCCTGTCGTCCGCCGGCAGCATGGATGTTTGTAATGCGGCGTTCACCGGAGAAGTTGATGCCCGAAAAGACGTGAATGTCGACGCGAGAATGGGGGGCGATGTGCCACTCCATGAGTGCTCCTGCATTGGTGGCGGAGGCTGACCGGCAGGATTTCGACTTCGAGCGGTCAGCGGGATGCGCATCATAGCAAGGAGTGCGTG
>CAJWOS010000140.1 GCA_913044235.1 uncultured Pseudomonadota bacterium | reverse complement strand
CCTTCCGCGCCCAAGTACGCACGCCACTCGATGGTGCTCGTGCCCAGGCACACTCCTGGCGTGAAGGTGGAGCGCATGCTCACGGTCTTCGGCGATCAGGACCCCCCATACGGCCACGGGGAGGTCAGCTTCGACCAGGTTCGTGTGCCGAAAGACCATCTCATCGCCGGGCCCGGTATGGGCTTCGCCATCGCCCAGGGGCGCCTTGGCCCCGGCCGCATCCACCACTGCATGCGGCTCATCGGTGCCGCCGAGCGTGCCCTCGAGTTCCTCTGCAATCGGGCCGTGCAGCGGGTGGCATTCGGAAAGCCCATCGCCAACCTCGGCGGCAACCGCGACATCATCGCCAAGGCACGCATCGACATTGAGATGGCCCGGCTGCTCACACTCAAGGCTGCATGGGTGATCGATCACAAGGGCGTACGGGAGGCGATGACCGAGATCGCAGCCATCAAGGTGGTCGCACCGCAAATGGCCTGCCGCATCATCGATCAGACCATGCAGATTCATGGCGGAGCGGGCCTCTCCGAAGACTTTCCCCTCGCCGCGATGTACGCCGGTGCACGCATCCTGCGCCTGGCAGACGGCCCCGATGAGGTACACCGGGCCTTCATCGCACGCCGCGAGCTGAAGAAGTACCACCCCTAGTCGCCCCTGCACTGGAAGCTGAGATGGCCACTGCGTTGATCGACCAGCCCGCGGCGGTCCGACACGAGGACCGCCTCGACACGGACGCCATCGTCGCGTGGCTCCGAGTCGTCCTCCCCGACCGCCCCGCGCTGCATGCAAACCCCACCCAGCAGCAGTATCGTGGCGGGGCCTCCAACCTCACCTACCTGCTCTCCTGGCCCACGGCCGAGCTCGTGCTGCGCACCGCGCCGCCCGGCACCAAAGCCCGGTCTGCGCACGACATGGGGCGCGAAGTACGGGTGATCATCGGCCTGCAGGGACACTACCCTGTGCCTGTGGTGGTCGCGCATTGCACCGACCCCCAGATCATCGGCCGCGAGTTCTACCTGATGGAGAGGCTCGAAGGCCTGATCCTACGACATGACGTCCCAGCAGAGCTGAACCTCTCTGCAGCTCGCGCCCGCGCCCTCTGTGAGACCTGGCTCGACCACCTGCTCCGCCTTCACCAAATCCAACCCGAAGTCGCAGGACTCGACACCCTCGGTAAGGGACGCGGCTACGTGGCCCGCCAGGTCCGTGGATGGTCCACGCGTTTCCGTCGCGCCCGCACCCCCGACGTCGGCTCGTTCGAGACCGTGATGCAGTGGCTCCACGAAAACCAACCGGCCGATGTGGCCACTTGCCTCATCCACAACGACTGGCGATTCGACAACCTCGTGCTCGACCCCATGGAGCCGACCCGTGTGCTGGGTGTGCTCGACTGGGAGATGAGTACGCGCGGCGACCCTCTCATGGATCTGGGCGGCGCGCTCGCCTACTGGGTGCAGTCCGACGACCCCGTTCCTATGCAGCTGATGCGACGGCAGCCCACCCACCTTCCGGGGATGCCCAGCCGCGACCAGCTTGTGGCGCGCTACTTAGAGCGAAGCGGCCTCGCAGACCGTGTGACCTCGTTTCGCTTCTACGAAGTCTTCGGCCTGTTCCGACTCGCCGTCATCGTGCAGCAGATCTACTACCGGTGGCACCACGGCCAGACCACCAACCCGATGTTTGAGAGCTTCGGCATGATGGCAAACTTCCTTGAACAGCGCTGCCTCGAGCGTCTCGGTACAGCCCCCTGAGCGCACCGCCGCCCGAGCAGCCCCTGTGGCGTGCCGTGGCTGCCCTCTCCGGTCCTGCGATCGTGGCCGGTCTTGTCAGCACATTGGTATTTTTCACCGATCGCCTGATGCTCGGCCGCTACAGCGACCAGGCGCTCGGCTCCATGCAAGTCTCCGGCCCACTGCTCTGGTCGATCTTCAGCGTGGGACGCGCCCTCCTCTCCGGCTCTCTGGCCATCGTGGGTCGCTCCATCGGTGCAGCGGATGCCGCCACGGCCCGTCATGCCACACTCGCAGCAGTTCTCGCCGCCACGGGTCTCGGCGCTTTGATCGGTGGCACCGGCTACCTGTGCATCGAGCCCATCGCGGCACTGTTGGCTGGCGCTGGACCGGAGACCGCCGACTTGCGGTCGATGTCAGCCGTCTACATGGCGGTGGTGCTTCCCGTTGCCCCCCTGGTCTTCCTGGCCGAGACCGGCATCGTCTGCATCCAGGCTCGCGGCGACACCCGCACCCCCCTTCGCATCGGTCTGGTCGCCGAGTTGGCCAATGTTTTGGTGAGCGCAGTCCTCCTGTTTGGTCTGGGCCCCTTCCCCTCGATGGGGATTCGCGGCGCGGCCATCGGCACCGCCACCTCGTTCACCCTCATGGCCATCCTCACCACACGTGCCCTCGGACGCGGTCCCTATGGTGTGCGTTGGAGCGATGTCTCCGAGGGACTGGGCCGGGCACGGCGTGTCCTCCTGCCCATCGTGCGGGTGAGCCTGCCCACTTTCGGTGAAAAGGTGATCTTCCATACCGGCTTTCTGGTGTTCGCTGCGCTCGTGGGACGCTTGGGAGAGACCGCAATGACCGCCAACCAGTCGCTGATCGCCATCGAGTCGGTGGGCTTCATGACGGCCACAGGGTTTGGCATCGCCTCTGGTGCGCTCGTGGCACAGGCGCTCGGGGCAGGCAACGCGGTTCGGGCGAAAGCCGTGGGGTGGACTGCAGCGGCGCTCGGCGCGGTCTGTCTCGGGCTCGTGAGTGTTGTCTTCATTGCCATACCAGAGGTCATCATCCGCGGTTTTACCGATGACCCGACCGTGGTCACGCTCGGCGCCCGCTGTCTTCGCATCGCTGCCGTGGCCCAGCCGATCATGGCAGTGTGCGATGCCCTTGCCGGCGGTCTGCGCGGCGCGGGCGACACCCGTTCTCCCATGGTGGTTGCGCTGGTCGGTCCCGTCGTCGTGCGGATCGCCGCCTGCTGGATTCTCACAGTCGAGCTTTCCTGGGGCCTGGTGGGCATCTGGGTGGGGACCACCCTCGACTGGACCGTGCGCATGATCTGGCTTTCCGTGGTCTGGGCTCGCGGACGATGGGTACTCCGCGCGAAGCAACGCGTGGGTACACTCGACTGACCACATCGCACCAGCCGAACCCTGCCCGGGCATCGAACCGAGGCGTTACCGACCTCTCACCTTGGAGTCCTTCGCATGACCGCCGCTTTGCGTCTATCCTCAGGGGTCCGCCTCCCATCGCAGGTCGCGCGGCACTCCCTGCCCCTTCAACCATGGGCCTCGGCATCCCAATGAAGCGCCTGCTCCTCTTGGCTCTTCTGACGGGCTGCAGCGGCGAGCAAGCCCCTGCTCCTCGGTCACCCGACGTGCTGTTGGTCATCCTCGACACCGTTCGGGAAGACGCGGCGTTTGGTACCCGCCGGCCCGGTGTGACCCCCCAGCTCGATGCGCTCGCCACCCAAGGTGCGCGGTTCTCCGACGTGACCACGCACGGCTCCTGGACCTGGCCATCGCACACCAGCCTCTTCACCGGCCGGCCGCCATGGGAGCACGGAGCGCGCTTCGCACCTCCCGACGAGGCCGCCCTCTTGCTCGGCGAACGCAAGTGGTCCGTGGGAGCCTTTCCCACGGATCTGACCACGCTCGCAGAACAATTCCAGGCCGCGGGCTACCGCACGGTTTCCCTGTCGGAGAACCCCCTCATCGGACCCGATCTGGGCAGCACTCGAGGCTTCGCTGTTGCAGAGGTTCAGCCTGCCGAGAGCACGATGGCCTGGGTCTACGAGCGGGCGGGCGAGCTGCTCCGGCAGCCCGACGACCGCCCCCTCTTTCTGTTCGTGAACATCCTCGATGCCCACCATCCCTGGCTCCTGAGCCCAGTGGGCTGGCTCGACCCGCATCGCGAAACCCTGCGACCCGGCTCGGCGCCGGACTGGATCGCTCCGTTCGTCGGCACCGACCACGGCGAGACCGTGCTCGATCTGCTCCAGCCCATCGCGCCGGGGGGGCACACCGGAGAAGTCGCCTTTCACACGGGCGCCTGGACCCCACCCCCGGAAGCCGCCACGCTCTTCCGCGATCTCTACGACGCCTCGGTCCATCGGGCCGACTTCAAGCTCCACAAAGTGGTGAAAGACTGGACCAACAGCGGACGGAGCGGCGTGTTGGCCGTCACCAGCGACCACGGAGAACTGCTGGGGGAACACGGCGCACTCTTCCACGGTCGCACCGTCTGGCCCGAGCTCACACAAGTGCCTCTGGTCCTCGTAGCGCCGGGTCGGATCCCGGCGGGTCGTGTCGTGGATTCCCCCATTCAGATGACTGATTTGCACGACACCCTCCTCGACCTGAGTGGGATCGGAACCGGCCCACGCTCACTGGTCGCGGCCGCCACCGGTGCGGGTTCGGCCCCGACTGGTCCCATCGAAGCGGCCGCTTGGCCCGATGTGGGCTTCGGCGAAAAAGTGGGGGGCCGCTACACCGAGCGTTGGCGAATGCATCGCGACGGAGATTTTGCCGTGGTCGTGGGCGATCACAGCCCGGTGGCCTACTTTGATCTCGCTGCCGATCCCACCATGGAACACAACCTGCTCGATGGCGACTCGAGCCGGGCCGCAGCCGCTGAGCCGCTGAGCCGAGCCGCCCGAGCATGGACCGAGCGCCCCATCACGCGCGGTGCGCAAGCCAGTCCCGAGACCATCCAAGCACTGCAGGCGCTCGGCTACGTGGACCGTTCCGAAGACACCCCATCGGCAGCAGCACCGCAAGCGCCCACGCCTTGACCTAGCCGAAGTTGCAGTTCAGGAGGTTGCAGTGGCGGTCGCAGCGGCTCACTTCCCACCGGCGGCGCAGCGTGGCGAACCGGTCCCAGATCATGGGCAGTGGGGTGGGCTCCGAGAGATGTCCGATCGGCTCGAGAAAATAGCAGAGCCGGATGTTGCCGTGCGGATCGAGCGAGAGGTCGCTGTGCCCGGCCCGACACATCTGTCGATTGTCACGAGCCGGCTCGCGGAAGTGCGCCTTCATCGCCTGCAGCTGCTGGGGTGCGTTGCACACGAGGCCACCCCGCAAGCGCTCCGCCGTCAGTCGGTCCAGTGCATCATCCAGCCGCTCAAGCGATTCCGGACTGCGCGGGAAGTAGTGGGCGGTCTTCCACCAGTCCGGGTCGTAGTCGTTGTTCCCGAAGTTCTGATAGAGCGGCTGGATCACGAGCTGGAGCCCACGCCGCCGGCACTGCTCAATGAGATCTGTCATTTCGTGGGCGTTGTCGGCGTGGATGATGCAGCTCACCACCACCCGTAGGCTGCCCGCCGCAAGAAACCGCTCGATGGCAGACCATGCCTTGTCGTGCGAGCCCGCGCGTCCGCGACTCCGATCGACCGTCTCGACCGTGGCACCATCCAGGCTCACGTAGGCAATGGACACCCCAGCATCGGCCACAGCCTTCGCCCGCGCTTCGGTCACGAGCCACCCATTCGTGTTGAAGCTCACTTCGAAGCCCCGGCGAACGGCCCGCCCCATCAAGGACTCGAGATCCTTTCGCAGCAGGGGCTCACCCCCCACAAAGTTCATGCCGGCCGGCGCACACCACTCAGCCAGGCGGTCAATGGCGTCTTCCCAGAATGCGGTCGGCAGGTCGATGGTTTCATTCTTCCAGATGTCGCAATGCTGGCATGGCAAGAAGCAGCGGTCCGTGACCGACAGGTGGACCTGGCGAGGGCGTCCCGGCGCGCGACGGAGCCGTCCTCGGTCGAGCAGCCGATCCATGATGGCAGGACGTCGAACCATCAGTAGACACGCTCCACAGATCGGTCATGGGCCTCTTGGCGCTCAATGTCTTCGGTCGAGAGCTCGGTGTGATTGAGCGACCGCGGGATGAAGCAGGTGGTGCACAAGGACAGACCGGCGTAGTCGCCTTTCGCGACACTTCGCCGACGACGACGCATCTCGGCGCCCCACCAAAGCTCCGAGAACCGGTGCTCCTGCAGTGAGCCGATCCCGTTTTCCAGCAGGTTGTCGCGGGTACACACGGTCACGGACCCCCGCCAGTCCACCACTGGACTCTTCCAAAACCCCGAACAAGAGGCCAGGTTCTCTGCCCGAACCGTACGGCCGTGCGCGGCCTGTGCCGGTAGCTCAAGCCCTTGCTCGGCCATGGCTCGGCGGAAGATGGCATTCTCGGCTTGCTGCAGCTCAGGTGTGGGCGCATCCAGCTGTCGATAAAACACCACCACGTCTCCACCAGACGGCACATGCCCCGCCACGGACCGCACCCGCAACCCGGCCGCCCGGGCCACGCCCTCCCAGTGCGACCGGAACACGCCCACTTCATCCACATTGTTGCTGCCCACGATGTACTGCAGCACCACCCGCGGCCACTGGGCACCGGTGCGTCCCTTCTCCTGCAGCAGATGGGTCACGTGGGTCTGCACACGCTCAAACCGGTCCAGGCCCTTCACCGCGTGGTACACCGCCTGACCCGCAGCATCCAGCGACAGGTGCAGCACCTGCGGCACACGGGCCTCGTTGAGCAGGGCCCGCACCCGATCGGCATTGAGATGGGTGGCGTTCGAGTGCACTTCGACCTGACCGAACGTTCCGTGTTCGTCTGCTGCACGCACGGCTCGGCGGTAGATGCGCGTGAAGTGCGGATGGAGCAGCGGCTCTCCCAGCCAAAACAGGATGAGGGCGCCGAACCGAGCACCGGTGTCGATGAGATCGTCTATCAGCGCGTCGAAGATCAGCGGATCAAGGTACCCGGTGTTGCGGTGGTGGCCGTGTCCTTCCTCGCTCACCGAGCAGTGCACGCACGCGAGGCTACAGCGATTGGTGAGCTCGACCACAAGGTAGCTCCCCGGCAGCGCAGGCGGTGCAGCGCAGCCGGTAGGCGCATGGGTCGGGCCATCTTCGAGCACACGTCCTCCGGGTCTCTCAATCCTACCCGGTCGGGTCAGAGAATCGAGCGCGAACTCGCTCTCCGTGGAGCAACGGACCGTGCCCGCCCCCAAGGGTGTGCGTGGCCGACGCCGCGATCACGGTGGCCAACCAGTCAATCGCCGCTGCGACTGCTGCGGGAAGCGTGGCTCCAGCGGCAAGCTCCGCTGCAATCGCCGACGACAGAGAGCAGCCGGTGCCGTGGGTATTTCGGGTGTCCACACGAGGATGGTCGAAGCGATGCACGGTTCCGTCCGGCAGGATCAATCGATCCGAGACGCTTGCCGCCGTGTTGTGTCCGTCCTTGAGCAGGAGTGCAACACCGGTGCGCGCCGCCCAATCTTCGGGCGCCTCTCCGCCCAGCAGCCGCTTCGCTTCGGGAATGTTGGGAGTGGCCAGCGTGGCGCGGGGCACGAGTCGATCGCGCAGCGTGGCTTCGGCTTCGGGTTGCAGGAGAACGGCCCCCGATGTGGCCACCATCACCGGATCGACCACCACCGGCCCCGTGTAGTCCGAGAGTCCCTCCACCACCGCCGCAGCGATTCCGGCCGAGCCCACCATCCCTACCTTCACTGCGTCGGGCCGAATGTCATCGAACAGGGTGCGAAGCTGCTGGCGAATGAAGGCCGGCTCCACCCCCACCACACCGGTCACCCCCTGGGTATTCTGCGCAGTCAGTGCCGTAATCACCGCAGTGCCGTAGGCACCGCGTGCAGCAAACGACTTGAGATCCGCCTGGATGCCCGCGCCACCGCTCGGGTCCGACCCTGCAATCGAGAGCGCAACCGGCGGCCGGGTGGTGCTCACTCGCATCCGACGTCCACACACAGGACCGTGAGCATGCCCGCCTCCACGGTCAACTCAAGGTCGTTTTCACACTGGTAGCCCCCCTTGATGGCAGACAGGCGAAGTCGCCACTGCCCAGCGCCTACGCGCTCTTCGAACTCTCCCCCATCGTCGGTTTCGCCCCGCTGGGCGGATCCGCCCACATCGATGCTCTGCAGGGTGTAGTCCACAAAAGCCACGAGGTTCGGATCGCGAATGTCTTCGGACTCGTCGGTCGCGAGGCGTCCCCAGATCTGTCCGCTCGACGGGTCGTTGTCGAACGGCTCCAGCTCAAAGCTCTCGGTATCCTGCATCCCGAAACAGAAGGCATCATCCGCATTGACACCATTGTCTCGGTCATCACCGCAGCCTGTCGCTACCGCGCAGACGCCCACGCTGAACATCGCTGCGTGCCCAAGCTTCGTCATCATTTCGGCTCCTTGCCCTCCCAGTCTATCAGGAGAGGGTGTGTCGCTCGTCGCGCTCCAGGGTAGCCTACGCATATGTCTGACGTCGGCCCCTCGTCCCACCCCGGCTCGCCCGGGTTCATCGCGCAGCGCGTGGCGCAGTGGGGACGAGACGGTCGCGCGGGACCGGTCACCCTCGAAATTTATCCCACGTTGTCGTGCAACCTCGACTGTTCGTTTTGCGACACCACCGATCGACACCGTCCTCCCGTCGATGAGCTGTCCACCGAACGTTGGCTTCGTATCCTCGACGAAGGAGCCGCGATGGGCGTGCGGCGGGTCTTCGTCCTTGGAGGCGGAGAGCCGCTCGCCCGCCGAGACTGTCCTCGCCTGCTCCAGCGCATCACAGACTTGAAGCTCGAGGGAATCCTCACCACCAACGGCACCCTGCTCACCGCAGCCATCGCCCATCAACTGGTGGAGACCGGCTGGAGCGAAGTCCACGTGAGCATCGACGGTCCCGATTCGGCCACCCATGACGGCCTTCGCGGACGACCGGGCGCATTTCGACGTACGGTCCGCAACACCTGCCGTCTGGGCCTGCTCGCGCGGCGCGCCGGTGCGCCGCTGAAGATCGCGATTCATTTTGTCATTACTCGCAACAATTGGACCTCGCTTCCGGAAATGGTTCGTCTCGCCGAGTCGCTCGGCGCAACCCGCATCGACTTCGACGACCTCATCGCCTACACGCCCGAACAGAAAGCCCTGGCGCTGTCGCCGCACGAGCGCGCTCGGTTGCCCGCAGTCGCCCAAGAAGCCATGCGCCTCGCCGAGGATGCCGGAATCGCCACCACACTCGCCCACTACGCCCGGGCTCCCCGACCCGAACGCGGCCAGACCCAGGTGGAAGGCACCGGCGGCAAGGGCGTGACCGGCGCCCCCTGCTTGAAGGCCTGGCATCACCTCGTGGTGCAAGCCGATGGACGCACCTCCCCCTGCTGTGTCCTGGCAGGCTCAGGCGGCAGCGTTCGCGAGACCTCGCTGGATCGCGTCTGGTCCAAGGACCCCTTTCTCACCGCCATCCGCAGTGGAATGTGGCACAAGCGCCCGCACGCCCGGTGTGGCGAGTGCTCACCGAACATCCTTGGGCACGAAGCCGCCATCCGCGACGCTTTGCCCGACGACATTCCGCGCCTTGGGGAGCCGTCTGTATGGACGTGAACCTCAACCTCGAGCTCACCGACCACTGCAACATCAAGTGCAAGATGTGCAGCCAGTCGATGCGTGATGAAGCGCACGGCGTCCCGATGCGGTTCATGACCTGGGAGACCTGGCGGGACAGCCTTCGCGGACTCGCCGACATGCCCGACGAGATTCATTTGTGCCCGCACTGGCTGGGCGAGCCGACCCTGCATCCTCGGTTCGACCGCTTCGTCGAGTACGCCTTCCGCGCCAATCGACGAAACCGCCTGTTCCGCTCGTTCAAGCTGCATACCAACGGCGTGTTGTTCGATGAAGAGCGCGCCCGACTCCTGCTGCGACTCGCCCACCTGCCCGACCAGAAGCTCGACACCTTCAACTTCATCCACTTCAGCATCGATGCCCACACCCGACCGGTCTACCTTGAGGTAAAAGGCGCCGACCGACAGCCGCAGGTCTATCGCAACATCGAGCGCTTCCTCGCCCTCCGGGCCGAGTACGGCTTCGAGCGCCCCTACGTGACCCTTGCCTTCGTGGTCCAGCCAGACAATGCAGACGAGGCCATGGCCTTTCGCGATCACTGGGCCGGCATCCTGGCGCAGCTCGGGCGTCCGGTGGCGCAGACCTGGGACTGGCCTGATCAGGCCAAGGACACTCTGTACTTCCGCCCGCTCAACTGTGCGGATCAGGCAGCTTCCGACGCCCTGCACGCCGATGTATGTCGTGCCCTCGGCCTCACAGAGAGCACCGAGAGCCGTCTTCGAAGTGCTGAAAGCTTCTGACGCTCGTGGACGCCATGCGCCACGCACTGCAAAACATCCACAGATCACACGAGAAATCCGCCGGCAGACTTGCAAGGTGACGCCGTTGTAAAGGATGATGTACACCGGTTTGGGGCCCACAAGCGCCCCGTCACAGAAACCGTCAGGAGTAGGCCAGTGCATCCCAATCGCCTCGGCGCCCTCTCGCTCCTCGCGCTGCTTTCCGCCTGCGGCGGCGGTGGAGGAATCACAAACGACCTCGACAAGCAGCCCGAATCTACGGTCGACGCCGACACCGGAGTGCCAAAGCTCCTGGTCACCGACACGGACCTCGACTTCGGCCGGGTCAAGCTTGGGGGTTCGTCTGCGGCATCGGTGAACATCAACAACACTGGCACCGGAACCCTCATCATCCAGGCATTCACTCTGTCGGTCGCCGGAGAGTTCGAGGTCCTGGCTGAGGGCGGACTCGCCATTCCCGCCCAGGGTGAGGCCGGCGTCACGGTGAAGTACATCCTGGTCGACTACGCATCCGACGACATCACCCTCATCATCTCCTCCAACGACCCCGCACAGCCCGACGTCACGGTTCGACTCGAAGGGTCTCCGGTGACCGATGCCGACGAAGACGGCTTTGACAGTCTCGAGGCCGGAGGAGACGACTGCGACGACTCCGACGCCCGGGTCAATCCCTCGGTGGAAGACGCCTGGTACGACGGCATCGACAGCAACTGTGACAACGCCGACGACTACGATCAGGACGGCGACGGCTACCAGACCATGGCCTACAACGACGAGCCCTCTGTGGGCGGTGGAGACTGTCAGGACAACAACCCCGACATGTACCCCGGTGCAGACGACGAGTGGTACGACGGCATCGACAGCGACTGTGACGGCTCGAACGACTACGACCAGGACGGAGATGGCTTCGACGCCCTCCTTGGTGGTGGCGACGACTGCGACGACATGGACCCCGCCATCAATCCAGACAATGCCGAAAAGCTGAACGGCATGGACGACGACTGCAACGGCTGGATCGACGACGACGTGCCCGGATGGAACGCAGACCGAATGTACCCCGGCAAGTTTTCCAATGACTACGCCGGCTGGGCCATCACAATGGGCGACCTCGACGAAGATGGAGACCAAGACCTGGTCGTCGGCGCCTATGGCTCCGGGGGCGGTCCTGGCGGCGTGGCGGTGTACGACGGCGGCTCGCCAAAGCCCGATGGAACCGACGTGACGGCGGCCCACGAGTGGATTCCAGGCAGCGGCTCGAGCGACCAGTTCGGCTACAGCGTGGCCTACCTGTCATCGTCGGGCGCGTTCCCCGAGCCTTACCTCGCCGTGAGTGCCCCCAATGGCTCCTTTGGGTACGGGATGGTCTACCTTCTGCTCGGTGAGGATGCGCGCGCTGGCGGCTCCACGGCCTCCGCTGTCTACACCATCAGCGGCACCGGCGGCTCGGGTGGACACTACGTCGGGCGTGGCCTCTCGCAAGATATCGACCTTGATGGCGATGGCATCATCGACCTTCTCGGTACCTATCGACAGAGCACCAACTCCTCGAACCGTACGCCATCGGTGTTTCTCTTCTACGGCGACAACTGGGACGCCGGCATGGTGGGCAACGCGCTCGTGAGCGACGCCGACGCTCGCTTCAGCGTCAACCGCAACAACACGGCCGGCGGTCTGGAGCCCAAGACCGAAGCGAGCTTCCCATCGGCCGGGGACGGCAACGGAGACGGCTACACCGACTTCATGTTCTGTGATGCCGGTGCCGACGTCTACTACGACAACGATGGTGCCATTTACATGGTGTGGGGCGACGCTTCGCGTATCCGCAACTCGTCTGCCCGCAACATCACGAACCATGGAGATACCGTGGCCACCTCAAGCCAGTACGAAAAGGGCATGGCGCTCTGCGAGTGGCTGGGCGACCTCGACGGCGACGGGACCGATGAATTCGCCGGCTATGTCATCAATACCAACACCGTGTATATCTTCCCCGGTAGCGCTGATCTCGGCTCCAGCATCCTGGAAGAGGCCGACGCATGGGCCACCTGGGAGCTCTCGGCCAGCGCCGCGGAGCTCACCACCATGCGTGCGATGGGCGACTGGACCGGCGATGGAAAGGCCGAGCTCGGACTCACCAGCGGCGGCAGCGGCACCGATGCCGGCAAGCTGTACATCCTGCCCACCGAGGAGGGCGGCGTGTTCGACGTCGGCGACGACGCCTTCTCGATGATCAAGGGCGACTCGGACTACTTCAATGGGGCATACGGAACCAGCCTGAACTCACGCGCCGGCGACTTCGACGGCGACGGCGGAATCGACCTGATTGTGGGCGACTACATGTATGGCGACACATCGACCGCCCAGCAAGGAGCCGTGTTCGTCACGCACGGCAACTGAGCGCCGCGATCACCACACCCAAACCGCCCGCCCTCGGCTCACCCCAGGGGCGGGCGGCTCGGCTTTGGCGAAGCCCTTCATCGTGGACCTCCCCGCATGCGCGCCCCTTTGGTCGAAGGACCGGGCTACCCCACCGCCAGCAAGTAGTGCACGCCGGGAAACCAGCGTGAGATCATCTGCGGGCCATGCAGCACCCAAACCATGGCTCCAAGGGCGAGGAACGGTCCGAATGGGACCGCGGAGCGCATCCCCCAGCCCGCTCGTCGATTGAGCGCCATCAGTGAGAGGCCCACGACACTACCGGCCAGACACGCCACGAACACCACAAAGGGCAGCGCCGGAAGCGCCCCCAGAAAGGCACCGATCATCGCCAGTAGCTTCGGGTCGCCCCAGCCCATCCCATCCTGACCTCGAACGAGCCGGTAGAACAGCATCACCGATACCAGCACGCCCGCGCCTGCAACCGACCCCACCAGAGCCCCCCGCAAGCCCACCGCATCCGGTGCGCCGATCCATGCAAGTCCTGCACTGGCCGCAATCCCGAGTGGCGCCGCATAGATGGAGAGCTCGTCGGGAATGATGTAGTGCCGGATATCGATGAACGTGACGACCACGAGCATGGCGACGGGCAGTCGGTCCGCCCCCGCCAAGGAGACCCGGGTCAGCCGCGGCAGCATCGCGTCGCGCAGCCGGGCCAGCGAGTCGCCCAGGACCCACGCCTCGGACGCTGCCCCCGCCGCCTCGACGCGTGGACGCTCGAGTTTCTCCGCGTACTTTGCGTTGTACTCATCAAGACAAATGTACCCTTCGAAGTCGATCTCCAGCTCGGTCGGCGGTTGAGCTCGAAGCATCTCGCGCGCAGCATCAAGGTTTTCGAGGGTCACGGCGAGACGCGCCCCGGTCGGGTCGGCAACCGCATCATCGTTTGGTTCGGTCGCGTCATGAAGACCGGGGGCGACGTCGTGGTCATCATCTCCTGGGACGTCGCGCCAGCTCACGCGGACGCGCGAGCCCTCCCGCGGCCCCGACTTCTCGTATCAGTCGCGGTAGCGGCCACACTTCCTGTCTCTTCTGCACTCGAGACACAGTTCGAGCGCTCGTCCAGACGCCACCTCGACGCGCGACCCGCTGGAGCTCGCGAGGAGCTGTTCAAGCTGGAACAGGACGTCGCCTAGGCCGTCCGCCATACCGCAGCCTCCCGCGCGCCGGGCAGCTAAACAACCGCACGAATCTCAAACTGCAACGAGTGAGCGCAGTTTCGATGGATAGTTTCGATGGCTGGCGTTGGAGGGCAGCCGGCAGTGGCCCGGCACCTCGCAATCTATGCCTGGTGCGGGTCTCGAAAGTTCCTCAAAAATCGGGGCACTTGATGGGAGAACCAGCGACGGACCTACCACACCAAACATAGGAACCGGTATTCGATGTATGGTCGACCGTACCGCGTTGTATCAACGCAGGCACCTAGAC
>CAJWOS010000139.1 GCA_913044235.1 uncultured Pseudomonadota bacterium | reverse complement strand
AGCTGATTGTGGCAAATCGCACTTTCGCCAATGCAGCGGAGCTCGCACGTCGATTTGGCGGGACCGCTTGCCACCTTGACGACATCGAGCGCCATCTCGAGCGCGTTGATGTGGTCGTGGCCAGTACGGGGGCGGGCCGGATGTTGGTCACACGCTCACAGATGGCTCGGGTGGTTCGTCGGCGTCGGTATCGCTCCCAGGTGCTGCTCGACCTGTCGGTGCCCCGGAACATTGATCCGTCCATCAACGACCTCGACGGCGTCTACCGCTTCGACGTCGATGACTTGAGGGAAGTGGCCCACCAAGGACGGGAAAAGCGCGAGCAGGCTGCTCTGATTGCAGAGGGCATCGTCAAGGATGAAGTCGCGAAGGCATGGGTCCAAATGCAGGGCGAGCGCCACCGGGTTGCCATGGGTGGGATCATGCAGCGCGCAGAGGGGATTCGCTCCGCGGAGCTGGATCGTGCGCAGAAATATCTCTCGGAACTTTCACCGAAGCAGCAGCAGGCGATTGATGCGATGACCCGTGCAATCGTCAAAAAGCTCCTTCATCCAGCGATGCAGCACAGCCGCACTTGGGCAGAAAAGGGCGACCTCGTCCGATTTGAAGCCACGCTCCGCGCGCTTGGTGTTCCCCAGTCCGGCTCGGAGTCTTCCGAATGAACCCTTTGAAGCTTGGTACGCGCGGCAGCCGCCTCGCCCGCGCCCAAAGTCAACAGGTGGCGGATGCCATCACTGCGGCGACGGGCCGCGCGGTGGTGCTCGAGATTGTCTCCACACGTGGGGACCGGGACCGGACGCGTCCGCTGGCGGAGCTTGGCGGCAAGGGGCTGTTCACCTTTGAGCTCGAAGAGCGGCTTCGCGAGGGGACCCTCGACCTGGCGGTGCATTCGCTAAAAGATCTTCCAACCGATGATCCCGACGGCTTGGTGGTGGCGGCATTTCCGGCTCGAGAAGACCCGCGTGATGCGTTCGTGGGGCCTCGAGTGACGGACCTACCACCTGGGGCCTCGGTCGGATCGGGCAGCCTTCGTCGCCGAGCACAGTTCGCCGCGTTGCGTCCGGATGTGTCTCTGGCAGACATTCGTGGCAACGTCGACACCCGGATTGCCAAGGTGGACAACGGCACTTTTGATGGCACCATCCTCGCGATGGCCGGCCTCAATCGGCTGGGGATTCAGCGACCCGACATCCGGCCGTTCACGGTGGAGCAGATGGTTCCCGCCGTGGGCCAAGGTGCGCTGGGCATTCAGTGCCGCGCAAACGACACGGCAGTGTTGGCGGTCTTGTCTGTGATCGACCACGCACCCACCCGGATCTGTGTCACCGCGGAGCGCGCTTTCCTTGCTGCCTATGGTGGAGGCTGCAATGTGCCAGCGGCCTGCTTTGTACAGGTAGACGGGGCCGAGCTCGTTGGGGTCGCTGTCGCGGAGTCTGCCTCCGGACAGCTCCAGCGTGTCGAGGCCCGTGCGGACCTCCGCGGCGAGGCAGCGATTGAGCTGGGTCGTTTCCTTGCGCAGCGGGTGCGGTCTTCGCACGATGACTGAGCGTCCTCGGGTCTTGATCACCCGGGCGTTTCCCGGAGTGCTGGATGGTGCGCTGTCTCGACGGGGACTGGAGCCGGTCCACTTGGCGCTCTCGGAGCTTTTTGCCACAGAACATCCGCCACCAAGCGCCCGACCTCCTGTGGATGGTGTGCTCGTCACGTCGGCATCAGTGGCTCATCTGGCGCCGCAGGCGATTCGCTGGATGCGCGACGCTCGAGTGGTCGCGGTGGGTGAGGCGACTGCACGTGCACTTCTCTTGGCGGGAGCCACGCTTCCCGTGGTTGCGGCAGGAACGGGCGAGGATGCCTTGCGCCAATTCCTGCGCGGTCGACGACCTTGCTTTGTGGGGGCCGCGCGACCGGCTCCCGCACTGGCGGAAGCTGTGGCAACTGGGCGGGTGTCACACTGGCCTGTCTACGACCGCCGCACGCCACGCGACATCCATCGGCGATATGCACAGCTGGAAGCGGTGGCGGTTGTGACCCTCGCAAGTCCCAGTGCTGCGCGGAGCTGGGCTGCCCTGGGCGACCGAAAGACTCCATGTGTGGCCATTGGTCCCACCACCGCCTCGGCTGCGGCCGCAGCTGGTCTGGAGGTGCTCTCCGTGGCGCACATGCCGTCGATGGATGCGTTGGCGCAAGCGGCCTGGAGGTCGCTCAGCGACAGATCGAGCGGGTGAGATCCTTGGTCAGGTTCTTCTGGTGGCTCTCGATGGTGCCGCCACCGATCTCGAGCAGCTTGGCGTCGCGGAAGAGGCGCTCAATCTGGTACTCGTCGCAGTAGCCTGCTCCCCCGAGCACCTGCATGCATGCGTCGGCCACCTGTTTGCCAATGGGTGCGGCGAACAGCTTTGCGGCATCGGAGCCGATGCGGTTCTGGATGTCGGGTGCGACTGCGCGAGCCACGTTGTAGACGAGGCAGCGGGCAGCCTCGGTCGAGGCGTAGCTCTCACCGATGTAGCGCTGGATTTGCCCAAAGCGGTTGATGGACTGTCCGAAGGCTTTTCGGTCGTGTGCGTAGGTGACCATTTCATGAACGCAGCGCAGGGCGATCCCGGTTGACATCGCCGCCAGTGCGAGTCGCTCGATTTCGAGGTTGCGCATCATGTGGGTGAGCCCTGAACCCTCTTCGCCAAGGAGGTTGGACACAGGCACTCGACAGTTGTCGAAGATCAGCTCACTCATGCTGCTTGCGCGCATACCCATCTTCGGGATGTGTGCGCTTTTGCTAAAACCGGGCGCGGTGGCTTCCACCACAAAGGCGCTGATCTTCCCGCCTGTCTTGGCGTACACGCAGAAGATGTCGCCTTCGATGCCATTCGTGATGTAGGTCTTCGTGCCGTTCAATACGTAATGATCGCCGTCAAGCACCGCCGTGGTGGTCATGCCAAGCACGTCGGTACCGTGGTCCGGCTCGGTCATGCCCATGCCGCCGACCCACTCGCCGGAGATGGTCTTGCCGAGGAAGCGGGCTTTTTGTTCGTCGTTGCTGCAGTGGAGAAAGTTGTTCACGAACAACATCGAGTGAGCCAAGTAGGCCAGGCAGAATCCGGGGTCGAACTTCGACAGCTCCTCGTGCACAATGACGGCGGCAACCGCATCGAGGCCAGCACCGCCAAGCTCCTCGGGAACAGTGATTCCCAGCAAGCCAAGCTCGCCCACCTGGTTGAACAACGCCCGGTTGAGGTGTGCCTTCCGGTCGTATTCCTCCGCCTGTGGACCGACCTCGCGAGCGGCGAAGTCGGCCACCATCTCGCGGAGCATGCGATGCTCTTCCGTCGGGTTGAACAGGGCGTCGTAGGCGGGATGGGCGGGCAGCTCGTACATCGGTTCTCCATCGAGGCCAGGAAGCGGTGTAACCCAGCGTGCGGAGATTGCGGGGTCTCGTTTCTGCGGCAGTTTCCGCACGGTATCGGAACAATCGGCCGAACAAATGTTCCGAACCGGCGTGCTCTCTGTGCTCGCACGCTGAGCGATCCGCAGGACACCGATTGGAATCGGATACGCTTCCGCTCCCAGGAGGTCCCGTGGCCGACCCGAAAAAGCTGTTTCTTGTGGATGGTTCGAACCAGGCGTTTCGTTCCTTTTTCGCCATCCAGGCCGACATGCGTGCGCCAGACGGCTTTCCCACGCGCGCGCTGTTCGGCTTTACGAATGCCATGCTCAAGATGGTTCGGGAGCACCAGCCTGACTACGTGCTCGTGGCGTTCGACCGTGGACTGAGCTTCCGAAACGACCTCTACCCGGACTACAAGGGCCAGCGACCTGACATGCCGGCCGACCTGCGAGCCCAGTGGCCCGAGTTCATCCCGCTGTGTGAAGAGCTCGGGATTCCGGCCACAGCCATCGAAGGCTTTGAAGCCGATGACATCATCGGAACGCTCGCCGTTCGCTACGGTGGTCCGGAGGTCCAGGTCTCCATTGTGTCGACCGACAAGGACTTCGCGCAGCTCGTCAATGAACACGTGCAGCTTATCGATATGGGCAAAGGCACAGTGATGGGGCCGACCGCCGTGGCAGAGAAGTGGGGAGTCCCGCCCAGCAAGATCCTGGAGCTACTCACCTTGATGGGGGACAAGTCCGACAATGTGCCCGGTGTTGAGGGCATCGGTCCGAAGACCGCGGCCAAGCTGCTCCAGACCTACGACACGGTCTTCGACATCCATCAAGCTGCCCTGGACAAAACGATCAAAGGCAAGCGGGGAGAACGGATCCTTGCGCACGGGCTGGATGGGTTGGCGCTCGGCCGAAAGCTCATCACGATCCACACCAACATGGAGCTTCCCTTTGATCTTGACGGCATTGCCCGCCGCACCCCCGACTGGGCATTGCTTGTCGAGCGCTTCCGTCGGTACAACTTTCGGCGCCTCCGCACACTTGCGGAGTCCAACTCCGGTGCCTCCCCGCAGGCACCGAAGGTCGATCAGTCCTGCTACCGCACGGTGACCACCCCCGAAGCGCTCAAGGCACTGGCGGCATCGCTGCGGGCGGCGGGTCGATTTGCGTTCGACACGGAAACCACCAGCCTCGATCCCCATGTCGCCGAGCTGGTCGGTATGAGCTTCTGCTGGGGAAGCACCGATGCAGTCTATGTACCCATCGCGCACCAAGCGGGGGGCAACTGCGATGGAGCCGTTGATGTGCTCGCGCCGATCCTCGCCGACCCCACCATCCGCAAAACAGGGCAGAACCTGAAGTACGACCTCGCCGTTTTGCGCACGGCCGGTCTCACGCTCGAGGGTATCGACGGCGACACCATGCTGCGCGACTACCTGATCGACGTCGAGCGGCCCCACGGTCTCGACGAGCTTGCGCGCCGGTACCTCGACCACCGCATGCTCTCGTACGACGTGGTCACGCGAGCCCACAATGGGCTCTTTGCAGCGGTCCCTGTCGACAAGGCGACCACGTATGCAGCCGAAGATGCCCATGCAGTCTGGCTGCTCGAGCAGGAGATGAAGCTCCCCGAAGGTCTGCAGACCCTGTACTCCCAGGTGGAAGTGCCGCTCATCGAGGTGCTCGAAGACATGGAGCGCAACGGCATCGCAGTGGATCGCGAGGCGTTGCTGAGCCTCGGTGTGGAGCTTGGTGCCCGCATCGAAACTGCGGAAGCCGCCATTTACGAGGAGGCCGGCAAGACCTTCAACATCAACTCCACGAAGCAGCTGCAGGTGATCCTCTTCGAGGAGCGCGGACTCACGCCCATCAAAAAGACCAAGACCGGCTTTTCAACCGCCGCCGCGGTGCTCGAGCAGCTTGCTGCGGGCGGTGACGACTTGTGCCAGTTGATTCTCGACTACCGGTCGCTGGCGAAGCTCAAGTCCACGTACGTGGACGCCTTGCCAGGGCACATCGCTGCCGATGGCCGGATCCACACTTCGTTCCATCAAGCGGTCGCGGCCACTGGTCGACTGTCGAGCAACGACCCGAACCTCCAGAACATTCCGATTCGCACGGCCGATGGTCGACGCATCCGAAAGTGCTTCATCCCGGCTCCTGGGCACAAGTTTCTCTCGGCCGACTACTCACAGATTGAGCTGCGTGTGCTCGCACACTTCTGCGGTGACGGACCCCTCGTCGAGGCGTTTCGCACCGGACAGGACATTCACCGACGCACCGCGGCTGAGGTGTTCGATGTACCTCTGGAGGAGGTCACGGCGGACCAGCGTCGCGCAGCGAAGGCCATCAACTTCGGCATCGTGTACGGAATGAGCGCCTTTCGGTTGAGCAACGAGCTCAAGATTCCTCGCCGGACTGCTCAGGACTACATCGATGGCTACTTCGAGCGGTATCCGCAGGTGAAGGCCTACATGGATGGTGCGGTCGCACGAGCGCGCGAAACGGGAAAGGCCTTCACGATGTTTGGCCGTGAACGCCGGGTCAACGGGCTCGACAGCCGGAGCTTTACGGAGCGAGGGAGCGCCGAGCGCATCGCCATCAACACTCCGGTGCAGGGTACCGCGGCAGACCTCATCAAGATGGCGATGATTCGGGTGCATCGCGCCCTCCGTGCGCGTCGGATGAGTGCACGGCTGCTCCTCCAGGTGCACGATGAGCTGGTGCTGGAGGTTCCTACCCATGAAATTCTCTCGGTGAGCTCTCTGGTGAAGCAGGAGATGGAAGCGGTCGCCGACTTGGCGGTCCCGCTGCGTGCAGACGTCGGCATCGGTGCCAACTGGGACGATGCACACTGAGCCGTGCGCCGACCTCGATGGTCGGGACGCGTGCGGGTTAGGCTGACTGGCCGCGGCCGCGGGTGTCATGATGCGACCGTCTGCGGACCCCGGCGTCCGCCACCGAGGAGTGACCGAATGATGGGTAGCGTGCTCGTAGAATTGGCTCCCGCTGTGGATGTCACCACCGGTGCACTGGTCTCCCTGATCCCCGCACTGGCAGGACCTCTGTTTGCCATGGCGGCACGGCTCGAGCCGCCTGCGGCGCAAGCAGACCGGGAGGAGGAGCATGCCTTGGTCCGCAAGGTGCTTGAGGGGGATGGTGAGGCCTACCGAGTCCTGGTGGAGCGCTACCAGGAGCGGATCTACTACATATGCTACGGGTTTGTGCGTAATCGAGAAGATGCCACCGACCTCGCACAAGAGGCGTTCGTCAAGGCCTACAAGAACCTCTCTCGGTTCCAGTTCCGGTCGAAGTTTTATTCCTGGCTTGCCCGGATTGCGTCCAACCTCTGCATCGACTGGCTGCGCCGCAAAAAAGTGCGGAAGGCCGAGGAGTTCGACGAAGGAATCGCGGCAAAAGATTCCGCGGGCGTCATCTCGATGGCCCACTACAAGAATGACCCCCGACAATCTCTGCGCAACGTCCAGCTTCGTGAGAAGCTGGCGGAGGCCATTGAGGCTCTCCCGGATCAGCAGCGTCAGGCGATTGTGCTCCGCGAGATTGACGGACTCGCATACCGAGACATCGCTGAAATCATGGGGATTCCCGAAGGGACCGTCATGAGCCGACTCTACTACGCACGCAAGAAACTGCAGCAGGCGTTGGAGGACGAACGCTGATGAACCGTACTCCGATGGCTTGTGTGCGTTTTCGGTCGATTGCGTTGAATGAACGGCGCGGGTGTGCGTCGGGGAGGCGACCGGGAAGTGCACAGCGTCGAGAGACGGGTGCCGGCATGCACCGGCCACGCTGCTCTTCTGCCTTCGGACCAATCCCATGACCCGCGACACGACGACGTCGGGTGGGGCCCAGCCGGACCCTCCCCTGGATGACTTCCAGCGCGCCACAGTGCGGGCCGCCGACGGCATGCACACCGAGCAAGATCTGCAACTGCTCTCGAATGCAGGCCGTTCATGTGAGTCCATTCGAGAGCAGCATGAGCGACTGAGCCACCTGCTGGCGGTCGGGCATCCTGCCCCTGAGCTCGCAGATCGTGTGATGCATGTGCTGAACCTGGCTGGCGTCGATGCTCGCTCGGTGCTCCTGTATGCGGCCGGACCGGCACCCGAGCTGAGCGAGCGGGTGCTGTCTGCACTTGGACAGTCTGTGGTGGGTGCACGCGACTCGTTGCTGGATGATGCGGCAGCGGCGCCTGACCTCGTGCCGGCGGTCATGGGAGAGACCGGCCTTGCATGCGTGCCGGGCGGTTCGGTGCTGCTCGATGCTGCCGGATCGGCGCCGGAGCTCTCTGCGGCCGTTGCAGAGACACTCGACTTGCGGCCAACCCGCAGTCGCGACGTGTTGTTGGAAGGGGCCGAGCCCACACCCGAACTGATGGGCCCCGTGCTCGACGCGGTGGATACGTCGGACCTGAGACTGCGGGAAGTTCTGCTCGAACGCGCGGGGGACGTGCCCATGATGTCGGGCTCCGTGATGGAGCAGCTCGACCTCGCTGCAGCCCAACCTGCGGTGGGTTCTCTCCTTCGAGACGAGGCTGGTCCGCCGCCCGACCTCTCGGGAGAGGTCCTGTCGCGGCTGGGGCTTGCTTCACCTGTGGCGACGCCAGAGGACACGGTCACTGCCGCCCCCACGACTGTGGTTCCGCTGCGCCGGAGATGGGCCCTCCTTGCACTACCGGCTGTGGCGATGGCTGCAGCAGCGTTGCTGTTCGTGAGTCAGGCGGTGATCTCGGTGGCTCCTACCGAGGAACTGATTGCATTTTCCACCGATGTGGCCAACCGCATCGAGATCGAAGACATCTCCACGGACGTCGCAGCCGTGGTCCATGTCATCCCAGGCGACTTCGACGACTTTGCCGCTCCCACAATCATCTTCATCGACGAGCTCGACGAAGAGATTGACTCGGGAGACAGCAGGGCGGAGGGAAGGTAGCGATGAAGGCAACACGATTGGTCCAGCTCGTCCTCGCGGCGATTTTGTTTTCCGCGAGTCCAGCGGTACCGCATGTGGCCCAGGCCGGTCCAGCAGCTGAGCAGGCCAAGGGTCGAGTCGACCTACGGGTACACGTGATTCACGCGACGGAGGCCCACTCGAAGATTGACCCGCGCCTCGAGAAGCTTCAGCGCTATCTGCGCCATCTTCGGTATACGGGCTACGACCTCCTCGAGACGAAGAAGCTTCCCTTGTCGGCTCGCGGAAAGCAGACCTTTTCCGTCGCTGGCGACCGAAAAGTCACCGTCGAGCTTCTCTCGAAAGATGCCAAAAAGGCCCGTCTCCGAGTGAAGATCATCGGCCGAAAGGGTCAGAAGCTGCTGGATACAACCCTTGCCGTACCTCGAAACGGCACGTTCATCGTTGCGGGTCCGAAGTACAAGGGAGGGATTCTCGTTTTGCCCCTGACTGCTCGGTACTGAACGTCCGGGGCCGTTAGGTGAAGGGGGCTTCGTGGAGGATTCCGCATGACCATCTTTGCCAAGATCATCGCCCGCGAAATTCCCGCCGACATCGTGTACGAGACAGAACACGTGCTCGCATTTCGTGACATTCAGCCGCAAGCGCCCGTTCACGTGCTGGTGATTCCGAAGAAGCCGGTGGTGTCGCTCGACCACGCGTCCAAGGAGGACGCCACGCTGATGGGGGAGCTGATGCTCGCTTGTGCTGAGGTCGCCCGACGCGAAGGCCTCGATGTGGGGGGCTACCGCGTGGTCACCAACATTGGAAGCCACGGCGGACAATCGGTCTTTCATCTGCACTTTCACGTGCTCGGTGGCCGTCAGCTTGGCTGGCCTCCCGGCTGATCACGGCGATGGAAGCCGTGCCATCGCCTCTGCGATCAGGGCCCGGACCATTGGATTGTGGGCGCCCTTCCACGCACTCTCCACGAACTCCCGCGTGTGTGCCTGTGACGAGTAGACAATGGCTTGCAAGGCCATGTCGAGCTTGTCCAGGTCGCGTACAAAGCGCGACTCTGGGGTCTGCTGCGCGGCATACTCTCGCACTAAGTCGAGCAGGTCGGGGCGGTCGCTCAACATGTCGGAGGCGGCAGCCGCTTCGCGGGCGTGCTTTTCGGTCTTCGAGACTCCGTCATGGGGGGTCAGATCCCCCACCCGTACCTCGGGAAGGTCGTGCATTACTGCCAGCGCAAGACAGCGACCTCGATCGAGCTGTACCGGGCAGAGCCGCATCACCAGCCACGCCATGCCCCAGCTATGGCTGGCCACAGACTCGGGGGTAACAATCCCTACCCGGATCCATCCGGCGCGGGGTAGGTGCTTGAGCGGAAGGCCGTCCAGCAGCCGGTCCAGTGTCATCCGAGTCCAACGCGCGCAGCTTGGTCGGGTCGGCACATGGACACCAGCGGGCCATCTCCCGAGATCTGTTGGGCCATAAAGTCGTCTCGACTGCGCATGTCGCGCCATCCCATCTCGATCATCACTTGGGCGACTGCACCACCGAGGCCTTCTCCTGGACCTGGCAGAATCACCACATCGGGGCCGTACTCGCCGAGAGCGGCGCGGACCATGGCCGTGAAGTCGAAGACATCGCTGACCTGATCACCGAGCGTCCAATGTGCGATGGCTGCAGGATCGGCGAACAAGGGTCGCCAACTGCGCCCCGTACCATCGACCAGTGGGACGGTGGGCATCCCCCATGGGAGGTGAGCGAGCTCGGTCCGTGCCGTGCCGGCGGTACCCTGGAGCAGTGGCGTGTGGAACGCAGAATGCAGCGGTAGCACGAGAGGATAGGTCACCGCGCCACGGGTTTCGGAGGGAAGTCGTTCCATCGCGGCCTCGAGCGCCATGGGAGTGCCTGCGAGCACTGCGATGCCACCGAGCCGAATCGACCAGTACAGATCTGGGATCTCGGCAACCACGGATGCCACGAGGGCGTGGCGCTTGGGGTCCGGTCGCCAGTCGGGGCCGGTGAGGGGATACACGAACTGGCCGCCAATGATGTTGCCTGCCTGGTAGCTCCCCATCGTGTCGATCAGCGTGGCACAGCTGGTGATGTCGAGCACCCCGGCGATACCGAGTGCCGTGTACCAGCCCATGCTATTTCCTGCGATGGCGACCACTTCGACCTTTTCAGGGTCAAGTCGCTCAAAGTCCACCCAGCTGCAGGCAGCCGTGAGCAGGCTGGCGTGCTCCCCGGCCATGTGCAGGCGAGACGAAAAGCGCGGCGATGCGTCGATCTCGCGGAGAGACTTCATGCCTCGCTGGGCACGCACCTGTTCCATTGCATCGACTGCAGGAGAGGTGTGCTGCAGGCTGCCGAGCTGGTCCCGACGGTAGCTGCCGCGCCCAGGGCAGATGAAGAGTGCGCGAAGCCGACTCATGCGGCACCTCCGGACAGTGCGGCGCGAATGCCGGACTCGATGTCATGTTCTTGAACCAGCACGAGGTTGGCTGCGGCCCCCAGAGGGATGTAGCAGTCGTCGCCTGCGACCCGGGACAGGGGGATGTCGGGGCATCGCTCGGCGAGAGATGCCATGATGCCCTCGGCCATTCCGCCGGTGCGACGGCACTCATCAACCACCAGTACTCTTCCGGTAGCCCTTGCCTGGGCCACCATGGCCTCAAGGGGCAGGGGCTGGAGCCATCGCAGGTCGATGGTGCGCACTCGGATGCCCTCTTCTTCGAGGCGCCGGGCCACCCGGAGGGTCATCCAGACGCCGTTGCCATAGGTCAATACCGTGAGCTGGTCCTTGTCGGTGGCGTTGTAGACACCGACCTCGCCGAATGGGATGGCAAAGTCGAGGGCCGGATAGGCGTGGTTCCAGAGCCCGTCTTTGTCTGCATAGAGGTCTTTGGTCATGTACCGGGCGATGGGCTCCAGGAAGACGCCCACTTGGCCATGGACGTGCGCCGCGGCCACGAGGGTCCGAAGCATGCCGACCGCATCGCGTCCGTTGGATGGGCACGCCATCCAGATGCCGGGGATCTCGCGGAGTGCACCCACCGAGTTGTCGTTGTGGAAGTGCCCACCGAATCCTTTTTGGTAGGCGAGGGATGCGATGCGTACCACCATCGGGTTGCGGAACTGCCCGTTGCTGAAGAATTGGAGTGAGCCCGCTTCTCCGCGCAGCTGGTCGATCGCATTGTGCAGATAGGCGAGGTACTGAATCTCCGGCATCGGCAGCATGCCGAGCTGCCCAGCGCCGATGGCGAGCCCGAGGATGGCGGTTTCGTCGAGCGGAGTATTGAAGACGCGTCCGACGCCAGCCTTTTTCTGCAGGTCGGCGGTGACGTGGTACACGCCACCTTTCCGGGCCACATCCTCTCCGAAGATCATGGCATTTTCGTACTTTACGAGCAGGTCGCCCAAGCACCGATTCAGCAGCATGGCCATGTGTCGGGGGCGGTCCGCCTCGGGAAGGCGCCCCTTCCAAAACTGGTTGCGGGCTTCTTCGTCGGGCACGCGTTTCGCCTCGGCGGCGACTTGTGCGGCATCGTAGGGTGCCAGTGGAGCCATCACGTCGCTGGCTTTGGTGAGCTTCGGCCGACGAATGGCTTCTTGACCGAGGGCGCGAACCCGCGCTCGGGTCTCTTCGTATAGAGCGAGAATCTGGGTGGGGGTGAGCCAGCCCTCTCGGGCGAGCTCGATACCCATCCGGAGCACCGGGTCACGTGCTTCGGTGGCTTCGATCTCGGCGGCGGTTCGATACAGCTGCTCGACGTCGGAGCCGGCGTGGCCGAGCAGGCGGACGAGTCGGATGTGGAGCAGCGCGGGCCGACGAGTGGTGCGCACGAAGTCGACCGCCTTGCGGGCCACGGACATCGCGTCGATCGGGTCGAGACCATCGGCACCGAAATACTTGATACCGGGGTCGTTCTGGAAGCGGGCTGCCAACCATCCTTGTGGCGTACGCACCGAGATTCCCAGTCCGTTGTCCTCGCACACGAACAGGACAGGGCAGGGCAGGTTTTGGTGGTCGGCGAGTGCGGCCGTGTTGAAGGCCCCACATGCGGTCGAGTGATTTGACGAGGCATCGCCGAATGAACACACCACGATGCTGTCGCTCGGAACGGCACCGTCGAGTCCAAGCCGGTGCTGGCGGGCCAGCGTGAATGCTGCCCCCACAGCCTTGGGCAGGTGGCTGGCAATCGTGGAAGTCTGGGGCGGAATCTGTAGCTTCAGCGAGCCGAACACCTTGTGGCGCCCCCCGGCGATGGGCTCGTCGGCCGACGCAACCATCCCGAGGAGGACGTCCAGCAGTGGTGTGGTGCCGGGGACCTGCCGTGCTCGGCCGAGGAAGAAGCCACCGGAGCGATAGTGGAGGAACGCGGGGTCGGTGGGCCGAGATGCCCACGCCACAGCGGCGTTGGCCTCGTGGCCGGAGCTACCGATCGTGTAGAAGCTCTGGCCCACCGTCTTCAGAGCGCGTGCCTCGAAGTCGAGAATCCGGCTCGAGATGATGGTCTCGAACAGGCCGATGGCTTCACGAGCAGTGATTCGGGCCCCCGCACGCACGGGACTGTCGAGGTCGCGGCGTGGTGCTTCGGGGGCGGGGACGAGGGCCGAGAGGGTGTCGACGAACTGACGGTCGACAATGTCGGCACGGCTGACAGCCATGGTGTCTCCTCACGAAGGGGAGCGGAGCCTATCCCATGGCAAGCGCCCGGAGCGACCGGTTCAACGCGGCGTTGCTCTGAGGGCCGGGTTTGATGCATCAATCCATCGTCTCCACTTCAGAGACGAATCTGCAACGAATCCATGCTGGAGGGCCGGAGGCAAACCAATCAGAACACTTTTGGCGCAAACAGGACCCCAGCCGCCCGGGCAGCGTGTGCAACAGCGGTCACGAGATTGCGGTCATTGGAGCGGTCCGCAACCGCAGCGGCCTTGTGGATGGAGGACTCAGCACGGCCCGGCACTCGTGCCAGGGCGAGAAGAGCGAGCACCTGGTCCCGGGGATTGCGTGCATCCTGTGCCTGTTCGAGAGCTTCGAGGGCCAGTTGTTCGCCACTTGCGGTGTCGCCGTCGTCCAGCGCCGCACAGGCCTGCCCCAAAGCCGTTTCGGTGAGGTGAGGCGGCGACGCTTGCATGGCCTTGGCGCCCACCGCCTTCCGCAGGTCCGAGATCGCTTCGATTCCGTTGGACTCTCCGAGTGCCGTCGCGATGGCGGCTGCCTTTCGCAGAGCCGCCCGAGCAGAGCGGAGGTCGTTGCGCTGGAGATGCGCATGGCCCAGCCAGGTGAGACCGCGGGCGCACAAGTCAGCACGCCCAGCCGCATCGGCCGCCTCAACGAGGAGAGGGAGCACTTCAGCTGCCTCCTTGAACCGCCCTTGCTGCATGAGCACATAGGCTTCTCGGGCCTGTTCATCGAGATCCGTCACTGCGCGTTCTGTCCCAGCGCGCGGAGCGCAAGTCGAGCGGCGTCCTGCTCCACGGCCGTGGGGATGATGTGTACGCCGTTGTCGAGGTCGGTCGACATGAGCCATCCCATGGCGAGGCCAAGTGCAGCGAAGTGGAGGAGGATGGGCTCAGGCGAGCCTGCGTTCATCACAATGTTGAGCGGGTGCCCTTCAGCAAGGAGCACCACGCGACGACCGTTTTCCAGGTTGTAGGCGGTGACGTTGTCGGCGATTTGGTCGAAACCGACTGAGTGCGTGATGATTCCCTCGACATCGAGCTCGTGGTTGCCATGTCCGGCATTGATGAGGACGATTCCCTTGCGGGCCTCAAGGATGGTCTCGATGGGAAGCGCACGGGGTCGTCCGGTGG
>CAJWOS010000138.1 GCA_913044235.1 uncultured Pseudomonadota bacterium | reverse complement strand
CGGGACGCGTCTGCTCCATCGGGGATGCGCTGGCTTCGATGCCCAAGAGCACCATTCGGCATCTTCACACGGGATCCTGGATCGGCGCCGATCTGGGAATCTGGGCTGGAGATCCGATGGACCGTGCTGGATGGCGTCGGCTCGCCGCGCTTCGGGCGGCTTGGGAGGAAGCCGGGCGGCCCGAGTCGGTCTGGCCGCACCTTCGGGCTGCGGAGGGAAGCGACTGGTTCTGGTGGTACGGACCAGAGCACCACACCGAAATGCGAGACTTGTTCGATCGACTCTTCAATGCACACCTCGAGGCGGGCTGGCGCGCCATGGGCCGAACCCCCCCCGAGGAACTGTCACGGCCGGTATGGACCGATCTCGGGTGAGAATCGACGGATTCGTCGATCTCACTCGGCTCGTAGACCGGCTATGACGCCTCTGCGGCGCGCCGCGCACCCAAATTCCACCTCTGTAGGATCTTGAGCGTCGATGAGCCTTCACCTCGCCATTGTCGTGGCCGACACCCACGCACCCGGTGCGCGGCAGGACGACATCCGGTCCGATGTGGAGCACGTGCTGCTGCCGCTGCTCGATTCGCTCGAAGCGCGGACTTCGACGCGGATCGCCCTGCATCTGTCGCAGACGCTCCTTGACCACCTCACCGAGGCCTGGCCTGAGGTGCTTCCGCGCCTGCAGGCCCTGGCGAAAAAGAAGCAGATTCGCTTTCTCTGTTCCACGATTCGTGGCGGGTTGCCGTGGCTTGGATTGGAGCGAGATGGCGTGGGCCAGCTCAAGCAGCACCGCGCCCAGCTTGAGCAGCTGGGGCCGGGGCCGGTGCGGGGCGCGTGGCCTGTCGGTTTCGCCTGGGATCCCTCTTGGCCTCGATTCCTCGGTCGTGTGGGCCTTCGGTACACGTTGTGCAGCATCCGTGCGCTGGTGGCCGGTGGCGCTGCAGTGCCCGTGCGCAGCTGGGTGAAGGTGCGTGCAGAGAGTCATCGCGCGGTCTTGTTGCCGTTCGACGCGGACCTGCTGCATCGGATACCGCATGCGCCGCCTGAGGCGATCGCACAGGCGCTTCGGGAACATGCCGAGCGCGGTGTGGAGGCGCAGGTACTGGTCCTTCCCATGGCACGCTTGTCGCGATGGGGAGCCGACATAGAGGGGCAGTATCTGCGCGAGCTCTTCCAGACCTTGTTCCAGCAGGGTGGGTGGCTGCGGGTGGTGGCACCCGAATTGCTGATGGAACGCACTCCATGTGCCGGACTCGTGCATCCGCCCGCGTCCACTCCGCTGCATGTGGGGGTGGGTGCGTTGGCGGAAGTGCCCGGTCGTCGGCTGCTCGACACGGCAGATGCACTGGTGCTCCGGCGTGACCTCGTGCTCAAGTCCATGGCTCCGGGGCTTGTGGGTCCGCCTCTCGATGCTTTTCTGCACGCATGGCCCGCTGCTGGCGCACTCGTCGACCGGGCATCGCGGGTGTCCCAGGCGCTCGCGGCTCTGCGGCGTCGGGCGGCACGGGACAAAGCGCTGCACAAGTCCGTACTTCGCGCGACCCGGGCATTGCACCAGGGAAGCTCATCGGGCACCCTCTGGGATGGCGATGGGGGTCTGGTTGGCGAGCCCGCGGCTCGATGGGCAGCCTGGACTTCTCTGATTGAGGCCGAAGACATCGTGTGGGAAGCGCGAGATCCAAGTGCTGGGCCGGAGGTTGAGGTGCCCGCCGATGGCGGCCCCGTGCATCTGCGCACAGGCACGCTGGTGGCTTCCATCGATCCAGTGGGTGGAGCCGTGACGGAACTGTCGGTCCGTGGGCTCGGCAACATTGTGAACATCCTGACGCCTCGGCCCAGGTCATGGAGCGACCGCCTGGGCGATTTGTCGTTGCCCTGCCTGGTTCCCGATGAAGCTCACGAAGCACAGGATGACCTTGAGCGGGACGACAGCACCGAGCCCCCCACAGACGATGGCGAACCACGGGAGCTCCGCGAGAGCCGGGCCTGGTCGCCAGTCCACGACTCGGCGCGCGGACTCGGTGAGTTTGACCATCCGCTGGCCCTCTTCCAGGACTTTCTGCTGCCCGAGGGCACGTCGACCGAAGCGCTCGCACTTGGCATGGCCGGTGAGCAGGGGGACTTTGCCAGCGGCGACTGGCGGGTGGAGCGCACCTCCGCAGAAGAGGGTGATGTCGATGTGCTGCTGGTGCGGGAAGGCACCGTGGGCGGGAGCTCGCAACGCCAGGGCATGGTGCAGGTCACCAAGCGGCTGCGCTTTCGCGGGGACGCGCCCACAGTGTCGGTGCGCTGGAGCATCGTGAATCGATCTCGCGAAACGGTCCGCACCCGTCTCGGAGTGGTGATCCCCATCAATCTCGATGGTGGAGTGGGTGCCGAGCGCACACTTCACCTCCCAGGCACCTTACCGCGCCCACACGATGCGCAGGGCGAAGCAGATGGCGTCGCCGACTTCGCACTGCGATACGGGGATCGGAGCGTGCTGATTCGTGCTCGCCCGGATGGCCCGGTGCGGGTGAATCACTTTCCATTAGTCGCTCCGGTCCGTCGTCGTCAGGGACATGTGGGCGTGTTTCAAGGCACTGTTGCCATCCTCTCGTGGCCCCTCGAGCTCTGGGGGCACGAAACACGTGAGTACGGTCTGGTGCTGGAGATACACCAACGGTGAATGCACATCCTTCTGGCAGCTTTGTGCTTGCCCTCCACGGCCACATGCCGTGGGTCCTACATCATGGTCGCTGGCCACACGGCGAGCACTGGCTCTTCGAAGCAGCGGCTGGCGTCTATCTCCCTATGATCGAAGTTCTCGATGAACTCGCATCGAGCGGTATCCAGGATGCGTTCTCGCTCGGGTTGACGCCCATCCTGCTCGAGCAGCTTCGCCACCCTACTTTTCGGGATGGGATGGCGGGCTACCTCGCCGAGCGTTCGCGGCGGGCCCGCGAAGACGAGCGCGATCCGGAGCTCGCGCATCGTGCGCGCTACTGGCGGGAGCGTTTCGCGACGCTCATCGCGAAGTGGAGTGCCATCGACGGAGACATCCCTGGTGCGTTTGCCGAGCATGCGCGAGCCGGCCGGTTGGAACTGCTGTCGAGCTTTGCCACCCACGGCTATGCGCCGCTTCTCAAGCACGACCGGTGCATTCGGGCGCAGCTCGAGATTGGACTCACCACGTCGGAGCGTCATCTTGGCTTCCGGCCTACGGGCATCTGGCTTCCGGAGTGCGCGTTTCGGCCGGAGGGCCCGTGGACCCAGCCTGTCCTTGGTGGGCCCACTCGACTGCGAATGGGCGTTGATCGAATCCTGGAAGCCCATGGCGTCACGCACTTCTTCATCTCGTCGGCGATGGCGGACGGCGCTCGCAGCGAGGGGCGCTTCAACGACCATGGTGGCTTTGACAAGGTGGGCTGGGACGAAGCCGATCGCTATCGCAACGATGGCTGGCGGGATGTGATGGAGCCGCACTGGGTCTCCACGCATGGTGGTGCATCGAAGGTGGCGGCGTTTGCGCGTCATCCGGATGTGAGCGAACAGGTCTGGTCGGCAGACGCCGGCTACCCTGGCGATCCCCGCTACCTGGAGTTTCACAAGAAGCACCGGGGTGATGGTCTGCGGTATTGGCGGGTCACTGATCGAAAGCTGGACCTCGGAGAAAAGCAGCCGTACCAGCCGGAAGTCATCGCGGAGGCCACCTACTCGAACGCCCAACACTTTGCGGCCGTGGTTCGGCGGCGGCTCGAGAGCTGGCGAGGCCAGACCGGTCGGGATGGCTGCGTGACCGCCACGTTCGATGCAGAGCTGTTCGGACACTGGTGGTACGAGGGGCCTTCGTTCCTCCGAGAAGCGATCCTCGCGCTCCACCACGACCCACAGATTCGCGTGCAGAGTGCGGCCGGACGACTGGCCTCACATCCGCCGCGAGAGGTGGTGTGGCTTCCCGAGGGATCTTGGGGAGATGGGAACGATCACCGGGTCTGGCTCAACGAGCAGACTCGGTGGACCTGGGAAGCAGTCCACCGCGCCGAAGACCGATTCTTCAGCCTGTACTGGAAGGTCCACCAAAAGCCAAATCGCAAGCGGGCGGCCGACCTCCTCAAGCTGGCGGCCCGCGAGCTCCTGCTCCTGCAGGCCAGCGACTGGCAGTTCGTGGTGCACACCGGACAGGCCGTCGACTACGGGTATCGTCGCTTCTCCAACCACCTGTCGATGTTCGACACGGTCTGCTCGATGGTGGAAGACGTGCTCCGCGGTCGCCGCAGCTACACGGCTGCCCAGCGAGCCTGCCGCGCACTCGCGCTGGCGTCCGACGACTGCTTCAACGACCTCGACCTCGGGCACTTCGGCTTCGATGGGGACTGACGATCGCGGCCCACGACACCCGTGAGTCCGGGCGCCAGTGAGGTATCGTTGGCAATCGCACGGGTGGCGGAGGTGGGCGGCCGGGTGACTACGGGGGACTGCCCACGCGTGGAGTCCAGCTCACGAAGTCGTGCACCAAGATGACGCCCGGCAGTCCGCCAGCCATGAGCGGCTCGAACTGTTCGCCGGATACGCGCGTGACCCAGACTCCGTAGACGCGCTCGGCTGCGGGGGCCACGTAGAGCGCCCCGGCGGCCGCCTCGGTACCATCGAACAGCTCGTAGACGCCTGAGCCCTGGGGATACCAAAGCTGGGTAGACATCGGGCCGCGCACCCAGGAGTCTTGGTGTGGTGCACCATTCTCGGCGAGAGAGTGCCCCACGAGTCCGCCATCCACCAGGAAGGCGGTGCTGCCTGCAGCGGCCAGCCCCTCGTCGATGGTGTCTCGTGCGGACGTGGGCATCAACCAGGCGGTGACCGACACGGCGTCGGCCGCACCGCGGCCGCCCACGAGCTCGCCGGGGAGGATGGTGCCTGTAGACGCATAGGTTCCGGTCTCGGTGCATTCACCGACCACGAGTACCCAGCCAATCGTGGCGGGCACGGGCAGGTCGCTGAACGAAAACTGACCGCTTGCATCGGTAGTGGTGGACAGCAGGATCTCGGCGTCACCGCCGAACGCGCGAGGCTCGGGGTCCACGAGATCCACGCAGAGGCCTTCGGGGCCGGGTGTCGTGGTCTCGAAGACTTGTACGGCTCCAGACAGCGTATGCCCTCCGGGCGTCGCAGGCGGTGGGGGGGCCGCGGCCGTTCTCTCCCCAATAGAAGCGCTCGGTGACAGAGTCGCTGACAGAGTCGCTGACATAGTCGCTGACAGAGTCGCTGGGTGGGGCGCTGGGGAGGCGGCGCTGGGGACATCCTCAGCAGAGCGGTCTGCGCACCCGAAAGCCAAGAGCAAAGCAGCCGAAGCGGGGAGGGCAAATGCAGACGACTTCGGCTGGGGCATCGGGTCTCCGAACGCAAAGGAAATGTACCACAACCACAATTTCCCTGATCGGTGGGGTCGGTCGACGGCATATGCTGGGGGTACGCTCAGCCTTGGAGTCTAAATGTCCGCCGTTCTCGTTTTGACCGCTCTTCTTGGCATCACCGCTCAGGCCGATGATGCAATCATTGGCGGTTCCACGACAAGCGACTTTGGGGCTGTCGGGCAGCTGCTTGCCGTCAATGATCGGTATGGGGCAGCGCCGTTTTGCTCGGGCACACTGGTCCGAGACAACTGGCTGATTACCGCTGCTCACTGTGTAGATGGCGCGGAAGAGTACACGCGGTACGGCTTCGACATCATGTTTGTGGTCGGCACGTCCGTTCAGTCGGCTGCTGGGGTTGATGACTATGCCATGGTCTCCAGAATGGTCGGTCATCCCAGCTACCGGGGAGTCGACCATGACGTGGCAGTGATGGAGCTGGAAGGTGTAGGGCTTCCCAATGTGGAGAAGATTCCGCTCAACAGCGACCGGGCCCAAAGCTCCTGGGTTCGCTCCGACATCACCTATGTGGGCTGGGGCAACAGCAACGACAGTGGCGGTGGTGCGGGCACCAAGCGCACGGTCGATGTACCGATTTACTACGTCGACACCGGTGTGATTTACACGTGGGCCACCGGCGGTGGAGCCAACATCTGCTCCGGAGACTCCGGTGGTGCTGCGCTCCGACCCGACGATGAGTCCGGAGTGCTTGAGCTGGTCGGGGTGAACTCCTTTGGCACCATGGCCGACGGAAGCCGTGAAGTGCTGTGCGACGACCCCAACGCAGTGGCTGGCGTGTCCAGGGTGGATGTCGACTACGACTGGTTCATCGACTACATCGGTGAAGAGGCCGAGCCCGAGCCCGAGCCCGAGCCCGAAGGTGGCGACGAAGATGGCATGGCCGATACGGGTGGTGGCGTAGACACCGCCGCTGTTGAAGATGTCGAAGAAGGCAACGGCAAGGCGGACGGAAAGGCTTCCGGATGCTCTGCGATGGGCGGCATGGCGGGTGGTCTGGGCTTGGCAGTGGCCTTGCTCGGTGCGGTCGCGCGACGTCGCGAGGACTGAGCGGCGGATGCTGAGGTGTGGGGCTGAGGCCACCACCAGTGGCACATCGGCTTTCGCTCAGACGTGATTGGCTTCCGGCATCGGCTCGATGTCGTGGAGCTTCTGGTGATAGATTTCGGTCACGCCGTCGGCGCGTGGGAACACCATGTCTGTGAAGCGGTGGTTCCAGACCAGCGCGTCGGAAGGGTAGTACTGTTGGGCGTGCACGGTCTGACTGAAGGTCTCGTCGAGACCTTGGATGGTCAGCACGAGGGAGATGATGCGGTCTCGAATGGCCGCTTCGGACTGGCCAGCGAGGGGGCTGTCTGCGTCGACCGAGTGCATGATGGTCAAGGTGATTGCAAACGTGGGGCTGTGGTCCCGGACCAGGGGTAGGTCGACCAGCTTGCGGAGCGTGTGTCCCTCCTCGGTGCGTTCTTCCACAAGCATGGCGAGGTGGATCTTGGCCCCCACAATCCGATTGCCGCGCCGATTGGCCACACGCATCACAAGATGGGGCCCGCCGTAGCGCTGCTGAATCAGGACATGCTTGCTGAAGTCCACCTTTGCGGTGGGGCGGCTGAACTTGGCAAACATCAGCCCAGTGCCCATCGCCATCATGACCATACCCACGAATGCTTCGATGTTGGCGAGCAGCCGCGCCCAGTTGGTGGTGGGATGCATGGCGCCGTAGCCGATGGAGCTGATGGTCTGCACGCTGAAGGTGAAGGCCTGGAAGAAGCTCTCCGGGTCCTCTGCTGAGATGCAGTCTCCGCCGGTCTGGTACAGCGCCGCAAAGATGATGTTGAGGAACAGCCAGCCAATGAAGAGCACCGTCAGGGTAAAGCTCCACGGGCGCCTCAGGAGCTCGTGGTAGACATCAAACCAGCGCCGCCAGCCATTTCCGTGCACCACAACGGGCATATCGGTGTTGCGGCTCGGACTGCGAGGTGGATTGGCGGGCTTCTGGGGCATGGCGGGAGGGTAGCGTGACCTCGAGAGGGAGGCCAAGGCAGACCTCAGACGTCACTCGATATAGCCCATGGTTTGGAGGGCCTCGATGAGTCGCGGGTCGCCGATCTCGGCCAATGCTGCGCCCTCGCCGTGCGTGGGAACGAGGATGGTCCCCGCCTTGATCTCCGCTTTGGCCCGCCCGAGCATGCGATTGCCAGGGCGTACCGTGTAGGTGGGCGTCTCGGGAGCGTCGACGCGAGCGGTGGAAGTGGGGGAGGGGCCGAGCACGTACAGCGTGCCCGAGGGCTGACTGCCCGGACGGACGTGAACGGTCCTCCGATCTGGAGAGACGGTGACCTCGGCCACGTCGGCGGGTCGCCTTGGCGGGACTTCTCCCCACTCGAGGTTGGCTCGGCGTGTGCGCGCCGCTTCCGGGTCGAGAACGCCGGCGGCAGAGACCGGTTCTTCAAAGGTGAGCGAAAATGGCTGCTTGGGGCGTTCAATCCGGATTCGCCATCCTGCAGAGACGGGCCAGCCGGTGGCTTCGGAGAGTGCCTGACGAAGTGTAGATACGGGTGCTTCTTGGATTGCGTTTTTTGAGTGGGTTGGGTCAATTGTGAAGCGGTAAGCCTCTTCTCTCCCAGAGATGGTCTCGAGTGTGTATGCCCAGCCTGCATGAACCACACCCCACTGCTCCCGGTTGAACATCATGTGGCCCATCTGAAGGGGTCGTTTGTGGAGGGTCTCGGCCAGCGCGGCCTGTGCGGTGGTTGCCGCGGGATCGAGCCACGGGGCGAGACTAACTCCAGGAGACGATTCCAGTCCGTGCTGGGGCAATTCGAACAGGTCGACCAAGGTGGGTGTAAGGTCAACCAAGGAGACGGGTGCGCTCACGCGAGCGGGGCCATCCGCCCATCCGGCGGGAGGAATCACCCAGAGCATGACCCTCATCAGCTCGGGGTACAAGGTGTGGTTGTGCTCGTAGCCGCCATGGTCCCAGAACTCTTCGCCGTGATCAGAATGTAAAACCACGAGCGTGTCGCCGGGAAGGGTGTCCAGGTGGGCCAGCAGTCGAGAGAGCTGCTGGTCAAGGTAGCGCACCTCTCCTTGGTAGCGAGCCTGCATGAATCGTTTGTGCGCTGGCTTGAGGGTGCCCTTCTCCATCGACTCCTGGATGGTCCATCGGTTGTAGCGGTCCGGCAGCTTGGCTCGGGGAATGCCGGCGCTGTAGACATCGGTGAAGGGCTCGGGTGCCAGATAGAAGATGTGGGGGTCCATCAAGTGGAGAAACAGAAAGCTGTCTTCGTGTGCGTGTTCGTTGAGCCATGCAATGGCGCGATCCACCTGCGGGCCAGCATCGTCGGAGTCATGGTAGTCCCACCATCCGGCGCCGTCGGCGAAACCCAGATGAGGTTGCAGGTGTACATTGGCCACGATGCCTGCCGTAGCGAAACCCGCGTCGGCGAAGCGACGGGTGAGGGGCGGTGCGCCGATGGCGTCGAGCGGCCACAGACCCGTCAATGCGCTGCGAAAGCTGGGTCGGGTGCGAGGAGCAGGTGCCCAGGCGTTGTCGAAGACCACACCGGTTCGACCGCGGGCGTCTAAGCCGGGGGTCCGATCGCTGGGAGCACCGTGCAGGCCGAGATGGTCGAGTCGCAGGGTATCGATGCCCACCATCACCACGCGACGCGGCCGTCGGGGAGCTTCGTCGTTGGTGATGATGGTGGGCTCTGCAAAGGCAACCACGCTGTGTTGGACTCCAGCTGTGGCGGCAGTGGCCTCGAAGGTGAGTGAGACGGTCTGACCGGCATAACGACCAAGGTCGATGGTGTGTTCAGACCAGGGAGCATCGGTTTCGGTGGTGTGTGTCCAGACCACTTCTTCACCGATGAGAAGCCGTCCGACGGGCTGGTCTGGCAGAGCCTGCAGTCTGGGAGCGGGAGCGCCGAATCCGAACCGTAGGCGCGGGTGCGAGGGCAGGGCCACCGGAATCGTGACACGTCCGTCGGTGGGGACCAGCAGGGCTTCTCGAGTCAGGCTGTCGATGCTGGCTGTCCAGTCTACGAACGCCCAGGGAGGCAGTCCGGCGTGGGCGAACGAACGACGGTTGCTGTCTCTCAAGGTGGGCTCATGGCGAAGAGACAGGCCGTCAGTGTTGTCGCCTCGGAAATACACAACCCCGGCTTCCACCTCCCAGCAGGAGGCGGTTGCGCTGCACTCCCCTGTATTGGCCAGACTGCGACAGTAGGGGATGGGCTCCCCACTGGGCTTGAGGAGCGCAGTTCCGGGTGGCGTTTCTCGGTAGTTTTTGTGGTCGAACCGGGTGGGAGACGGATGAGTCCAAACCGAGGAGTCGGTCCCGGCGACCCACTCTCGGAGGGGAAGCAAGGCCGATGGTGTGGACAGTGTCTCTGGAAAGACGGCCTCGACGGCGGGGCCGAGAAGCGTTCTCACAGCGACCCCTTGGGGACCCTTCGCACGAAGGTCAACCGCCACAGCACGAGCCGATGGCGGAGTTGCAGCGGGGGAGGGTACCGAGACGACCGGGTCTGAGTTTTCGATAGCAACCCGTGCTGGGTCATTTGTGGAGCACGAGATTGCGAGCGCGGCCGCAAGGGAGGCGCGACGTACTGGAGAGCGGTGCGGGTAGAGTCGGGTCACTCTTGCCCGCGGGTGGGATCGCCACAGGGGCCTGTGCAGAAGCTCTCGATGGTGCCGGTGGCAAAGAATTGGTCGATCTGGTCCTGACCGGTTCGCTCTCGACGTGGCCACTCGTGGGGGTCGGGATCGGATGGAGGCAGGTTCACGTAGGGTTCTTCGATGCCGTACTCGTACTCGACCAGAACGTTTTGGGTTGTGGAGCCACTTACCTCTTCGAGGCCCCAAACGGGACGCACGGCGTTGTCGATCAGCACCGCTCCATGGCCTCGAGCGAGGAACTGGGCGCCGAGTGTGGTGACCTGATTGTCGCCGACGGCGACTTGCTGCAGCACGCTCTTTGTTGGGTTTCCTGGGATCGGGTCGGTGGAAAAGGCCCGAGCGTACCCGGCACCTTCCGCCTCGTCCCAGAGTGTCTGGAGCAGGCCGAGCCACAAGCCCACCTCGGCGGGATCGGGGTACATCGACTCAAACAGCGTGAAGAAGGGGTCGAAGTCCTTGGAGCGGGTGAGAAGAAGGTGGTACGGGCCACCGCCCACGCCAAGCACCGCGCGCTCGATGTGGTTGGAGATGGCGCTGTAGGCGCCGCCGAGGATTCCACCCTGGGAGTTGCCGTAGTAGTAGACGCGGCTGGAGTCGAGGAGTGGCAGGGGCTCACCCGAGGACGGATCGGTGACGGTGAAGTGCTCGTTTTCGACGAGCGGTCCTCGGAACAGCTGGAGGCCGACATGGAACTCTGTGAATCCCTGTAGGCTGCGCTCTGGAACGATGGCAAAGTCACCGAGATCCTCGACGAGCATCAAGGAGATGTACCCAGCGTCGGCGCTCTTCATACCAGTCCAGTCCATCGCGAAGATGATCCAGCCGTATCGGTCTGCCATTTCCGCGAGGTATTCGTTTTGGACCTCCCCTCGGCCCCCCAACAGGCCATGCCCATATTGCACAATCGGGGCAGGAACACCGGCCTGCACAACCGAGTTGGGAACGATGGCGGTGAAGCCGGCGGTGGTCTCTCCATTGATGAAGGGCATGCCGGACTCGTCTCGGGTCAGGAGGGTTCCGGGACCGTCTTCGAGGGTAAAGAGCGGAACCGAGACCTCGCCTTCCACACGCCATGCGGTGGACTCGTTGGGTGCTTCGATCACATCGTTGATGGTGTATGCGGGGCCGTCTGCCGGGAGCCAGGCATCGGCCTGGTCGCGCATGAACACTGCGCGTCCGGTGATGGATTCCTGGCTGGCGGTCACGAAGTCCCAGGCGAGCACAACCTCGGAGCGATTCCAGCCTGCGCCCTCGAGAGCCGGAAAGACAACCTCTTCGTAGAGGCTGCGACGCCGCTCGACTTGTCCGTCGATGTCTGGGTCGCCAGTGTTGCTGCCGGCGCTCAAGGCAGCCATGGCCTCCGACGGATCGATGGGACTGCCGTAGATGTCCACGAGGTTGCGGATCCCGACCACGTAGCGATGGCCATATTCAAACGGCGCAGATGCGTGAAGCATCAGCAGGGAGCGGTCGGACTCTCCCAAGCTCACATCTTTTTCAGCCCAGACCGGAATGCGCTCTCCGGTGTCGACGTCGAGCACAATGATGGGTGAGTCGGCTTCCATGGAGGCGCCGATGGCGTCGTGGCCAGGAAGGTTGTCGACTGAAACATCTGGGAACAGAGCCAGCATGGGTGTGGTCACGCCCCAGCCATCTTTCTCATTCCAGTAGGTGGGCAGTGGCTGAAAAAAGTCGATGTTGGTCGGCAGCGTGTCGTTGGCCATGTCGATGCGCCAGCCGGTGGCGGTCGCCGGGTCTTCCTTCATGTAGAAGGTGGATGGGAATGGCGTGCCACAAAGGTTCGGTGCGGTCGGGTCGCAGGATGCTCGCTCGGACGCCGGGCCGATGGTGTTGTCGCCTCCCTTCTCGTCAGCGCCAGAACAGGCGATGATACCGCTGAACAGGGCCAGGATGGCCCACAGGTAGCGCTGAGGATGTGGCGAGTTGGCGGGAAGCATGAAGACTCCGGACTGCGAAAGCTCGCGCACCTTAGCCTGTTTTCCTGCCGTTTCAGAACGGAAAGGCTCGCCGCTCGAGGGGGGGAGAATCGCTGGATGAGCGCAGGGATAGCCAACGCCCGCTGGCGCGCCCGCGTCCCCCACGGAGGAGCTGCACATGACCGGGACGACCGGTCTGTAGATGCACCTGCACCGGAAGCCTTGTCTGCCGGACTTCGGAGAGAATGACCACCGTGTTCTGCCCTGCAGCGGCGGCACGCTGGATCCGGAGCGCGCTGCGCGAAAAACCGGGAGGGTCGATGACGATGGTGAGAGGTACGGCACTGCAGCGGGAGAGCTGCTCGATGGTCCACAGCACGCGGTTCAACCCTGGGCGAACAAGCAGCAGGTTGTCGAGCATCACACCGCGGAGGCCTGGGGGGTGAAGCAGACCGCTGGGGTCGATGATGGCCACACGACGCCCCGATCGTGTGAGGCGAGCCAGCAAGGGGAGTATGGGAGCCAGGCGCCCGCTACCGACGGGACCCTGGATGAGGGCGATGCCAGGACTCGGCCAGCCACCGAAGGCGGCTTCCAGGGCTGGGATGCCAGTGGGCAGGCCAATCGGCAGTGGTCGTAGCGGAGCCACTTCTGCGAGGTGCGCGCGCAAGGCGGCCACCACGTGGGCTCGCTGGCGCGTATCGAGCGGGCCTTCGGCCGGAACCTCAGCGGAGATCGACGCTTCATGGGGCGGAGGGATGGCGAGGACTGCAGACATCTACACTGAACGTAGGTGCAGTCTCATTCTTTTGCCAACCTGATTACGGTCACAAAATGCCCGAGATCGGGGGTTGACAATCAAACGGTATATGGTGCCAGAAGTGCAATAAGAGGTCTTTTACACGCCATCGCACCAAATCCTTCGAAATGATATCGCCATATCCAGATGTCGAGATATGTGACCGCTCCTCTCGGTTGATGTGGCCCATACTCGGAGACTCCATGGTGAAGAAAACCGACTTGGATGGGACGGTCCAGACCTGTCGGCTGTTGGCCGACCCAACTCGAGTGCGGCTCCTGGCACTTCTCCAGATTGAGCCCCTGTCGGTGGCTGAGCTCACCGAAGCCACCCGTCTGCCTCAGCCTCGCGTCAGCACTCACCTGCGGAAGCTCCGCCAAGCCGGTCTGGTCGAGGTGCATCGAGTTGCCGGGCGCAGCTGCTATCGGAGGGTTTTGCCTGCGCCGACTCAAGCGATTGGGACCATGGTGGAGACTGTGCTCTCTACCACCACTGATCCGCTGATCGAAGAAGACGGACGCCGGGCACGAAGAGCAGTGGCTGCACGCAACCGGGGAAACTGGCTCGATGGCGTGGCGGGACGGATGAAGCGTCACTATTCGCCCGGCCGCACTTGGGAGGCCCTCGCTCGCACGATGGCCGGCACCACACGGCTCGGGCATGTAGCCGACCTCGGATCGGGTGACGGTGCGGTCGCTGAGATGTTGGCACCATTTGCTGAAAGCATCGCGTGCGTGGATAATAATCCTCGTATCGTTTCAGCCGGATCTGAGCGTCTTTCACATGTGCCGCACTTGCAGTTTATTGAAGCCGACATGCACCAGCTGCCGTTTGAAGAGAACTCTTTCGACCTGGTGCTTGTCTTCGGCGCGCTGCAATACTCCAAGACCCCGGAGTTGGTCATCCGAGAAGCCGCCCGCATTCTCCGGCCGACTGGTCGGCTGGTCATCAGCAGTCTGCGAAAACATGTGCACACGGCGGAAGTGCGGCCCTTTGGCCATGCCAACTTCGGCCTCGAGCCCGATACCCTGGCGGGAATGATTCGTTCCGCGGGGCTCGACGTGGAGCACTGCGCTGCGGTTGCCCGCGAGAAACGCACGCCACACTTCGAAGTTGTGGCCGCAACTGCAACTCATCCCGCCGACCACCAGGAGCAGTCATGAGTCCTCTTGAGCTGGACCGTGCAGACCGGACGCGTCTGCTGCGAACGGCGCTTGAAGAACGCATTGTGGTGATTGACGGTGCGATGGGCACGATGATCCAGCGGGAGAAGCTCTCAGAGCCTGACTTTCGTGGCGAGCGTTTTGGTG
>CAJWOS010000137.1 GCA_913044235.1 uncultured Pseudomonadota bacterium | reverse complement strand
GTAGCCGTCGCCGTAGCCCACGGGCACGGTCACGATCCGGGTTCGGTGCGGAGGTGCCCAGGTCGAGCCGTAGGACAGCGGCATCCCGGCCGGGACGGCCTTGAAGAACACCACCCTTGAGACCCATCGAAGGGCGGGCGCGAGTCCGGGCAGGAGCTTGACGCCCGGCGAGGGGGCCACGCCGAACAGGGCGATTCCGGGCCGAACAAGGTCGAGATGACTCTCGGGCAGCAGGTGCATGCCGCCGGAGCTGGCCATGTGTCGCCAGCGCGGCCGCAGGCCGAGGGCATGGGCCTGTTTCAACACCTCGCTGAAGCGTTGCAGCTGGGTTTTTGCGTGGCGAAGGTCGCTCCGATCTGCGTTGGCAAAGTGGCTGAAGATACCGTCGACCACAATGTGCTGGCTTTTCGCAGCCAGGGAGAGCATTTCGGCTGCACCGGTCCACCGCACGCCGATGCGTCCCATTCCCGTGTCGAACTTCAGGTGCACCCGCGCCCGACACCCCATGCGGGCGGCCGTGCGCTCGATGGCCTGCAGCTTGGCCGGGGAGGGGGCGGTCAGCGACAAGTTGGTCTCGATGAAGGCCGGAATCTGGTCGTCGACGATGCCCCCCAACACCAGAATGGGGATGCGAATCCCCGCACGACGAAGCAGTACGCCCTCCTCAAGGTAAGCCACGCCGATGGCGTGTAGGCCGGCGGCTTCGAGGTGCCGTGCCACCGGTACCAGTCCATGTCCGTAGGCATTGGCCTTGAGAATGGCCATCACATCGACAGATGGACCAACGTGGGCTCGAATGATGTGCAGGTTGTGGGCGATTCTCGCGAGGTCCACCTGTACATGTGTGGGGCGCACCGAGTACCCCGAGGCACCTACCACATCGGGTCGGAGCATTGGCGGCGGAACCGCGACCGTCGGGATGGTCATGGAACACCTTCCGACGGGATCACGAGGGTTTGCTTGTAGATGAAGGTCTCACCTGTCTGTCCCTCGACCCAGGAGACATCCGGACCATCGACCGGTGAGCTGTAGTTCCACACTTCGAAGCGGTCGCCGCCCAGAGGCAAGATGGAAGCAAAGCAGGTGTCGCCGCGGCTTGGTAGGTCGAGAACATGTGACACGGTGAGTGCTTGGGCGTCGACTTCCCACAGGCTGCAGCGCTTGGGCTCGTTCCAGTAGGCCGCTTGGTAGGTCAAGGACTGGGCCGCATGATCAAGATCACGCATCTCGAGGTCGTAGGCGCCGGTCTCGGTGAGGTTTCGTCGCCCGATCAGCCAGATTCGGCCGCCATGTGCAAACACGAGCGGTGAGTCGTACTTTCGGGGGTCGTGGGTGCAGGTCCAGCGGTCCAGAGCATCGGCTTCTGCGCGGCAGATCTTGGAGCCCCAGCCAACCTCGTCGCCGGCTTCGTTGCGCACCACAGCGATGGCTGCACCGTCATTGGTAAAGGCAAGGTCTGTCTCAGAGCCGCCGCCCACGAGCACGGGGCCGGAGCCGGCCGTCCAGTCGTGCCAGGTGCTGCCATCGGTGGAGCCGAGCCAGTAGACCTCGATGGACGGCAAGCCGTCGAATTCGTACACCTCCGAGCCGCTTCGATAGCCGGTCATCATGGCCCGGTCGCCCACCCATCGCGTGCGCCACGGGATGAAGGTGTCGCCAGCGTCGAAGAGGTCGGCCGGCTCGCTCCAGGTGCCATCGGGGGATCGAGTGGTGACCAGCGCACCGCCGGGTTCGAACGACGTAGAGCTGGTGCCCAGCTTTGCGAAGTACAGCTGCAGGGTGTCGCCACTCGACAAAAACCGCGGCTCCCGAAGGTCGGTTGCCAGGAAGAGCGTGGTCTCGTGGCTCCAGGTCTCGCGGTCTGTGGACCGCAGCACATGCAGCTCGGTCTCGGCGCTCGCGAAGTGATTGGGCGCCGTGCGGAACGCAAAGAACCATGCGCCGTCGTGTTCGACGATGTCGAGATTGTTTGCAGACGGTTGCACCACCACCGACGCGGGCAACCCATCACCTGGAACGACCTGGACGAGGTCGTCTTGGAGATGGGGTTCAGCGGGGCCGCTGGCGGAATCTTTGCCCGTTCCCCCACATGCCACGACCACCGAGCCGACGCTGATGAGTCGCCAGATGGTGGGTGCGGTAGAGGATGGAGTCGGATGCGTGGACATCGAAATCTCAAGCGGGACACTTCTCCTTACTTCGATCGTGCCGTGATGGCTTCTCTTGGCCATGGATGCCCCTGCGGCGGCCCCAATGGATGGCATCGCGTGCGCTCGACGGTGCGCGGGGCTCGTAGGCGGCAGGATTCAGCTGGGGGCAGCGAATTGCTTCGCGAGTCGGAGCTCCTGCATCTGGTAGTGGCTTCCCGTGCCGTCGGCGCCGTACAGGAGGTCGGGACGCTTCTCGTTGGCCATGAACTGCAGGCGGAACAAGGGCTGGCCATGCTCGAGAAGGAACGGCACGTCATGGGTGCGGATCTCGAGTACCAGCCGAGCGCCAAGGCTGCTGTTGGAAGCGGACCAGCCAAAGCCTGCGTCGATGAAGCCTGCGTAGTGGGTGCGCAGCTCGCCTTTGGTGGCATCGAAGGCCACGAGCTCGGCACAGACGTCGGGTGGAATCCGCAGGCGCTCGCGAGTAGCGAAGATGTAGAACTGCTCCGGCTCCAGCACGTGGCCCAGCTCCGGCGCGGGCGGCATGGCGGTCCAATACCGATCGATGGGCAGGTGGCGGCGTGCGAGGTCGATGGGTGGCTGGTGTCGACGCGCCAGGTAGCCGACCGGCCCGCCACGTCCTTCCAGATCGACCGACAGGAGGATGCTCGGGAGGATGCCATCTTCCACGGGGGCGGGGCTGCCATCGGACCATGACACGAGCGGTGAGGGCGCCTCTTGGTACGCGAGGAGGGCGTCGATGGAGACCTCTGCACGTCCGCGTCCCAGGCGGACTTGTCCGAGGCGGTCGCCACGGCGGACCGAGACGTGAAACGACTGGGGTGTGATCTCCAGGTACAGTCGTCCCTGGTAGCCGGGAGGGATGGTGTCGAAGGCCTCTCCGAACTCGGTGAGGAGCCGCACAAATACATCGAGTCGACCGGTAGAAGACTTGGGATTGCCACGACCCCAGACCGCTTCAGGGAGCTCCAGGACTTCTTCGACTTCGGCCAGGTAGACCCCGCCGCGGTGAAGGACCAGCGGTCGGTCGCGCTGCATTCGCCACTCCGCAGTCGCGAGACGGCCGAGCTTGCGCACCACCCCTTCGGCACCGGGCAGAAAGGAGCACTGTAGCTGCCAGATGCGTGCCCCCAGCCGAAGATCGAGGCTCGAGGGCTGGATCTGCTCGGGCAGGATGGGCTTGATCGCACCGATTTGTTGCGTGTCGATCAGATCACGCAGGGTCTGGCTCACAAGGATTGCGGAGGGAGCTGCAGGATCCATGGCGACCTTCGACCTGGGATGGAGGGTCGGGTGCGGTCCGTGTGGGAACCACGAGACCAATATCGGTTTGACGGGCCACCCAATGGCCGCGGCGCCACTGTTGTAGTGTGCCGTCCCCCACTGATCCATCACGGGGCGTGTCGTTGGTGATGTCGCTGTGCCATTGGAATCGCTGGCGAAGGACAACACAGTCGGTCATGATGGGGCGTCGGGGAACGTGAGGTCTGAGATGAAGAATGAAGACGGACATCGGGCGCACTGGGCGCGCGTATTGGTGGTGCTGTGCTGCGCTGTCGTGGCGGGCTGTGTCTACCGCAAGGCAGACGAAGACGACGACTTGGGGGACAACCTGGACGTGCCAACCGGCACGACTGGCACGACTGGCACCACTGGAAGCACTGGCACCACAGACCCGCCATGTGACGGGACCTGGTCACGCTTGGAAGGCCAGGTCACGGGCCCTGGAACCGACCGACCGGCGGCCGGAGCCACGGTCTATGCGTGGGAAGGGGAGGGGGGTACCGACGTGATGTACACCGCCACGACCGACAGCGATGGGTTCTACGAGCTTGAGGTCACCCCGTTCGAGGTGCTCTACGTGGAGGCGTACACCGACGAAGGCTGCTGGTCCTACACACAAGAGGTCGATGCCGAAGCGTGTCTCCTCCAGACGGTAGACATCGACATCCAGGACTGCGACGTCGCCGACAAGCCCAACCTCTATCTGTATCCGGAGACCGACACCTTTACCCGGGTGAAGCTCGAGCTCGACCCACGCCAGAAGGTGGTGGCGAGCATTCCTGAGTATCGACCCCGAGGCTGGCGCGGTATCGCCCATACCGATGGCACCTGGAGTGAGCTGGGACTTCGGGTGCGCGATCCATTCTTGTTCTACGAGGTGAGCCTGGCCGGCTGGCAGGCCCGGTCGCTCCAGCGCGACACCGGCTGGTGCATTCCCTTCGGAGGCGTTTCTGCTGTCTATGCGATGGCTGATATTCTCGCCGACTACGGCTTCGATGCTCGCGAGCGAGATGACTTCGTGGATGCATGGGTCCACGACTTGCCGCCGTCAGACAGCTACGCCGTGTACCCCCAAATCGAGGTGGAAGCCTATGCGGGACTCGATATCCGCCCGGCACTGCCGATCGACAGGCTGTGGCTCGTGGTCGACGATGGGGCTGGATGTGCTCCCCGACAGGTGCCGGAGGTGGTGCCATTTGACCGCGATGGTGCCCACGGCGTTGAGTGGGGCGTGATTCTCGGAGATCTCGTTCGGTGATGGCGGCTGCAGTCGGGGCGTGGTCTCAGTTGCGCTGGCCACGCTCTCGCCTGGGCCGACACCGACGGCACTCGAAGTGGACGGGGCCACCATCTGGGGTGACCGGCTGGAACAGGTAGGCTCGTACCGCATCTCGCACAGCAACGCGGTGGCACCGCACGCAGCGGATGGTGGGTGTCCAGAGGCGGTCCTTGGGCATGGTTCAGGAGTGCATGCGCATGGGACGGGCTTCTTCGGCGAGCTCGGTGAGGACCCGTGCCTCTTCTTGCGCGAGAGCCTTGAGCCGGGGCCGGACCACCTCACGACCGAAGTGCTCGGTGGCGAGGTCGGAGTACAGCATGTGGTGCCGTGCTTCACTGGCGAGTAGAGAGCGATAGAGCTCGGCCAGCTGGGGGTCGGAGTCGAGAAAGGCCTTTGAGAGCAGCTTCATGCGCTCGCAGCTGCGTGCTTCGATGAGCGCGCACACCAGGAGCGTGTCGAGCAGGCGGTGGGGTTCGCCGCGCCGCACGTTTTGCATGAGTCGGGCGCCGTAGGGGCCGGCATTCAGCTTCCGGAAGGCCCATCCGCGCTCGCGAAGCACATCCATGCAGAGCTCAAAGTGCTCGAGCTCTTCGCGGGCGAGCTCACTGAGGGGGCGCTGCAGCCAGGGCTGGTCGGCGTAGCGGAACATGAGGTTCAGCGCCGTGCCGGCGGCTTTCTTTTCGCATTGCGCGTGGTCGAGAAGGAGGCTCTCGGGATCGGCGACGGCTTGGACGACCCAGTCGGGGCGTGTGGGAGCAGCGAGATGCAGCATAGGACCTTCCGCAACACGCATAACGGCTCGGTTGCGATGAAGATTCGTGACGAAATTCGTTGTCACATGGAGGTTCGAATGTCGTAATGGTCCGTATGCCCCGGAGATCGTCATGTCTGCGCAACACGCTTGCTTGCTCTGTCGCCTTCCATCCCTCGCCGCTGCAGTCGTCGCCCTGTGCATGACGGCGGTGGGCTGCGCCAATGGCAAGCTCGACGGAGACGGTCCGGATGATGGCTCCGACGGCACCACCGGTGACCTCACGCGTGGTGCGGGAAGCTCCGACTCGGATGCGCCGGTCCTGCTCGAGGCCACGGTGCGCGTAGAAGGCGAGCACTGCTTCCTCGAAGCATCCTACGACGACCCGCAGGGACCCAACGACGTGCAGCGCGGCACGGTCTGGGCGGTCGAGCCGGCTTCTGGCACCGTGATGTGGACCGACGACCTGTTGGTGTGCGTGGGCTACAGCTGTGTGGGTAGCTTCTCCACGAGCCATGGCGAGTATGCGTCGGCGCCTTGTTCGCGGCTGGATTCCTACGAGCTTCGCGCAATTGTGTACGATCGTTCCGGACTCGACTCGAACACCGAGTTGGTCGAGCTCTTGTAGGTCGGGCCGTGTCGGGCAAACAGCCCCAGAATCCACTGGACGAGGACCCTGGGGCTGCGGCTTGGACGCGCGTTGCTGCGGCTTCAAGGGTGGCCGCGGTCGTTAGCGCTTGACGGGAATTTGTGCGGCCTGCGCGGCAGCGAGAATGTGGGGGCGCTGCTCCTGATAGAAGTGCTCGAAGGCGACCAGTGCGAGGGGCGTGGCAAGCACCATGCCGATGCCGAACGTGACGAAGATGAACACGTTCAACACAATGCCGATCAGGAGCATTTGGATGAGGTTGCCCGCAAGATTGCCCTTGCCGTGCTCGAAGGTCACCTTCAAGCTGCCCACACCATCGTAGGCGTTCTCGGACGCCACATGCGGCGCGAAGAGAAAGATCGGGGCCGTGACGACCGCACCGACGCAGCAGAGGACGCCGCCCACGATGTTGGCGACTCCCTGTCCGAGCATCGCAATCGCATCATCGGCAATGGTGTCAAACTGGAAGAGATCGCCGAGATCGGGTGCAGCATTGCCTGCGATGGCCTTTCGCGTTGCGCGGATGGCATTGGGCATCAGGATGAGGAGCAGACCGCTCGTGAGTGACGTTGCGGCCCCGAAGACAAAGCCGAAAACGACCCATCCCAAGAGGTTCTCTTTTACGACCGCCCACGCATATTGCAGGTGTTCCATGAATGCTCCCGTTGGCGCGAAAGGTGTGTTTTGGACTGCGCCAAGTGCTCCAAATACGGACGTATCCGCACACCCTCAATGGGATCAACCAAAGGGGGCCAATCGGATGGATGACGCGACCGTGACACGGAGGGTGCGCATTCGGGACAAACGGAGCGCCGGGACGGAATACCGACCGATATGCCGAAGCAGAAGTCCATATTCGCGCGGATGTCGAGACTCGATGCCGACCTGGAGAATGCGCCCGACTACGAATCATGGCGGCAGGTGGCGCAGGAAATCGATCGCGCTACCGGTGCCGCGGAGTGGCAGGAGCAGACCAGCCCGGCGATCTACAATGCCCGTCTCCTGCGCGCGGAGTCGGTGGAGATGGGGCGCCGGCGGGCTGCCGGAGATGCACTCGGACTGGTGGATGCCGTTGAGTCGGGCCTGCGTCGCCATCGAGGCGATCTGGCGGCTCCCGAGCTCTACACAACAGCGCTGTGCGGCACGCAGCACACCATCACGGAGTGGCTCGATGAGGTCGATCAGTCACTGCGATGGCTGGTGGACGCGGACATTCCAGGGTTCAGCCATGCGGCGAAGTTGGCCCGATTTCGCACGGCTGCACGGGTCTATGGGCGCTCCGCACTGGTGCTCTCCGGAGGCGCCACGTGGGGCTTTCACCACCTGGGCGTGGTTTCTGCGTTGTTCGACAACGGTTTGCTGCCCGATGTGATGAGTGGCGCGAGCACTGGAGCGATGGTGGCGGCCGGTGTGTGCACCCGTACCGACGCCGAGCTGGCCGATATGTTTGCCCATCCCGACCAGATCCGACTCGATGGCTTGAAGCCGGTCGGGGTGCGAACGGCGGCGCGCAGCCGGGCTTGGCTCGACCCGGCACAGCTCGAAGCCGTACTTCGGAACAATGTGGGGATGTACACGTTCGCCGAGGCACATGCGCGCAGCGGGCGCATCCTCAACATTTCCGTCGCACCGGCCCGCAGCCGCCAGAAGCCGCTCCTGCTTTCCCACCTCACCACCCCTGAGGTCTGGGTCCACTCGGCTGCGCTGGCGTCGAGTGCGCTGCCGGGACTCTTTCCACCGGCCATGCTCCAAGCCCGTGCCCGCGGCGGAGGAGCGGTACCCTATAGCCCCGATGAACGCTGGATTGACGGCTCGCTGTACGCCGACTTGCCCAAGCAGCGACTCGCAAGGCTCTACAACGTCAACCACTTCATCTTCAGCCAGACGAACCCCCATGCGCTCCCCTTTGTGCGTCTCCACGGGCGGAGTGGGGTCCTTCCGGCCATCGCGAGCATGGCAATGTCGGGAGCCCGCGCCCAGGGCGGCATGGCGCTGGAGGTGGTGCAGCGTGTCACCCGACCGGGCAGCAGTCCGCTGCGGCAGGCCACTGAGCGGGGCATCGCGCTGTTCGGGCAGTCGTACACGGGCGACATCGACATCCACCCTCGGTTTCGCGCGGAATTGCTGCGCAAGGTGGCTGTGAATCCCACACGCGACGACCTGGCTTCGTTCATCCGAGAGGGGCGAAATGCGGTCTGGCCCGTGCTGGCTCGCATCCGAGATCAGACGCGGATCGAGCGAACCTTTCACGTCTGCTTGTCGCAGCTCGAGGCTCGCAGCGCGGAACGAGCATGACCCTTTAGAGCCTGGGGATGCGCGAGACTACAGGCTGCCCTTGAGTCTCTCCAGCTCGATGATGGCCACGGAGTAGTCGGCCTTCGCCTTCTCGACATTGAGTCGTGCGTCGTCGACTGCACGCATGGCCTCGAGGACATTCTTCTGCACGCTCCGTCCGGCGTCTGTGAGGGCGCGCTCTGCACCGAGTGTGGCCTCGGCGAGGCGCAGGTTCGCTTCCGCAAGGGAGACTTGCTGGGCGGTGGTCTTGAGGGTGTCGACCTGGGTCCGCACCTCCTGGGAGAGGGTCCGCTCGCGGGCTTCCACATCCAGGCGCGCGGTCCGGAGGTCGGCCTTGGCCTGATCGATCGCCCCACGGTCGGCCCGGTTGCCGAGTGGCACCGACACATCGGCGCCGACCGACCACGTGCGCGCATCGCCTTGGAACATGTTTGTGTTTGCCGAGCCCATACCCACATTGGTGTTGCTGGCGGGTGCCTGGTCGAGTCCGATGAGGCCAAAGCTTCCGTTCACGTCGAGCTGTGGAAGGCGACGGTGTCGGGCATCAATCACGTTGAGCTCCGAGTTGCTCGAGACCAATCGCAAAGCTTGAAGCTCCGGATTGTTGTCGAGCGCAGACTGCACCACGGCTTCCGGATCCAGGGAAAGATCGCGCGGCTCGACGGGATCGGTGGTGAGGGCGAGCTCGGTCCCAGGAAAGCCTCCCACAAGCACCTGGAGGGTATTTGAGGCCGCGCGCGCACCGGTTTTCGCGGCGAGGAGGTTGCTCTCTGCCTGGACCACGGTGGCGTCTACGCGGACTTGTTCGACCTGTGCCAGGGTGCCCTGTTCGACCTTGAGGCTGACGATACGCTGCTCCTCACGGGCGACTTGGAGTCCTTGTTCGGCGATGTCGACCCGGCGGCGTTGGTACCAGAGCTCCCAGTAGGCACGAGCGGTCTGGGCCAGAATCTCCTGACGGGTGCGCAGTCGAGTGGCATCGGCCTGATCGCGAGCCCGTTGCGCGTTGCGAACGCCTTGGAGGTTGGCCGACATGCGAAAGCCTTCCAGCAGACTCTGGCGCATGGTGGCGACCAGGCTCGACTGGTATCGAATGTCCTCGTTGATGAGACCGAAATTGCGCAGCTGGTCGAGCGCCGATTGGTTTTCGGCCAGATACAGGGTGGTGGACTGCCGGGTTTGCCAGGAGAGCGAGGTGGTGGTGCCGGTAGGGAAGTAACGCGCGAGCGTGGTGCCGAAGTTGCTGTTGCGGTCGTCGATGTTCACCCCCTGAAGCTGGGGGCTCTGCGTGACTGTCGAAGAGCTGCTCGTGTTTGCGTTGAGCGTGGTCTCGAATGTGGCTCGGGCGGCGAGCAACGCTCCGTCTGCCCGCTCGACCCCGGCGCCAGCGATCTGAATGGTGGGATTTCGAGACAAGGCCTGCTCGAGGGCTTGTTCGTATCCGAGGTCGGCGGCGCTGGCCGAGAATCCGAGACAGAGGACGGTGGTGGCGAGAATCATTTGGAGCCTGGGGAAGCAGTCGGATCGGTAGAGGCTACAGGCGGGGCGACCACCCAGACCGCCCAGCGGCCTCCGGTGGCGCGCATGTCATCAAGGACTGAGTAGAGAAACGGCACGAAGAATAGCGTGAGCAGGGTAGCAGCAGCCAGTCCCCCGGCCACGACTCGGCCGAGTGGTGCATACGGCATCCCGACGAACGTGGATGTTCCCATCGCCATGGGCAGCACGCCAAAAATGGTGGTGAGTGCGGTCATGAGAATCGGTCGCATGCGTGTGCGGCCCGCACGGACCAGGGCCGATGTGCGATCGGCACCTTCGCGACGAAGTCGAGTGACAAGGTCGAGCAGCACGATGCCGTTGTTGACCACCACACCCACCAGAATCACCAGTCCCACACCGGCCATGAAGTCGAGGGGGGTGCCGGTGAGATAAAGCGTCCAGTACACGCCGACGCCCGCCATGGGAATGCTGGTGATGATGCCAAGGGGCAACAGGAAGCTCTCGAAGAGCACGCCCATGATGATGTAGACAAAGGTGATGGACAGCAGCAGGGCGAGCATCATGGCCGCATACTCGTCATCCCGGTCCATGCGCCGCCCTCGGTAGCTCCACTCGTAGCCCTGGGGCATGGCGAGACTGTCGAGTGTGGCGCTCACGTTCGTGCTGCCGGTTTCCATGTCGGCACCCGGAGCAAACTCCAGGGTGACCTCGAATGAAGTGATGCGGTCGCTGCGCCGAATGGTACCGGCCCCAGGGGCGACGGTGGGGTCGACCAGTGCGCGCAGTGGAACGCTCTGCGGGTTGCTCGGGCTCCACATGGGGAAGTCGAGCAACCGGTCGATATCTTGGCGGTCTTCATATTCGAAGCTGGCGATGACATCGACTTCCTTGCCGTCGTCGTGAAAGTCCGGCAGCTGGTTCGCGCGGAGGGCAAAGCCCACGGTCTGGCCCACGGTTCGGGCATCAAACCCGTAGCGAGCGAGCGCGTCGCGATTGGCCCGGAGCCGCAGCTCGCGCATGCCGCCTTCTTCGTTGTCGAAGCTGACCGAGGCGACCCCATCGATCTCGCGGAGTCGGTCGCGAGCCTGGGCTGCGAGAGCTTCCAGTGTTGGTGTGTCTTCTCCGGTCAGGATGAACTTGAGCTCGTTGGTTGGCTCCTCTTCCTGACTGTTCCAGCCGATGCTTGCGTATACGCCGGGAATCTCGGGAAGCTCGTTGCGCGCAACCTCGAACACCTCGTCTTGTGTGAGCATCTGGTCTGTGCGCTCGTCTTCATCGAAAAGATGCACATTCAACCGGCCATAGCTGGAGCCGCTGCCCAAGTCGGCTCGGTGGGTGCGAACCCCCCATCGCTCTCGATTTTCGTCGATCCAGTCTTCGAAGGTCTCCACGATTTCGAGGCGCTCCGAGTACGTGAAGTCGCTGTCGAGCTGCAGTGCAATGTCGAACTGCCCGAAGTCGGCACCGCCCTCCTCTTCACAGCCCACGACCTGGAAGGGGAGCACCCAAGTGACAAGCGTGAGGGCGAGAATCCCCATGAGGGCGTCGGTTCGGTTGTGGAGGACCCACTGGAGACCGCGTGCATATCGCTCGGTCAGCCACGTGATCCAGCGGGGCTCGGCGAGCAGTGTGGACTGGTCTCGAAGCAGGGTGGTGGTGAGTGGCGTGAAGACAAGGGCCACAGCGAGACTTGCACCCAGCGCCCAGACCACCGGCATCCCGATCTCACCGAGGAAGAAGCTGAAATCGACGTTGCCAGACATCAAGATGACCGGCAGAAATACCACCATCGTGGTGAGCGTCGACAGCGTGATGGCGAGGTTGACCTCGGCGGTGCCCTCAATCGCCGCGGTGTCGGGATCGACCCGCTGCATCCGCCGAGTGTAGATTGACTCGACCACCACAATGGCGTTGTCGACCACCATCCCGACCGACAGCATCAGGCCCATCAAAGTGAGGAGGTTTAGGGTGTGGCCCGTGAAGTACAGGGCGGTGACGGTGAGCAGCAGCGTGACGGGGATGCATCCCGCGAGGAGCAGAGTGAGCCGCCACTCTCGGAGAAATGCAAACAGGACGATGACGGCGCAGAGACCGCCCGTGGCGGCTGTATTGAGCAGCTCGTCGACCGACTCAGAGATCATGTCGCCCTGGCTGAAGAACTTGACGAACTTCATGCCCTCGAGAGCAGGGTCGTTCTCGAGCTCGACGAACGCCTCCTCGATGGCCTCGGCGACGGCGACTGTGTTGGCGTCAGACTCCTTGCTGATGGCCAGTGCGGCCCCCTCCTTGCCATCGATGTGGTTGATGCTTGCCGAAGGGTCGGGTCGATAGGTGATGGTGGCGATGTCTTGGAGCACCAGTCCGTCGCGGATGGGAATTCGCTCCAGGTCCTCGATGGTTTCCCAGCGGGCCAGACTTCTGACGTAGCGGACCTTTCCACCGTCGACGATTCGACCGCTCGCCATCTGGAAGTTGTCGGTGCTCAAGCTTCGATAGACGTCGCCGAGGTTCACCCCGTGCACGCGCAGGGCATCGAGGTCGTACTCCACGAACACTCGACGGGGGGTCACGCCCCAGGTCTCGACCTGCCCCACGCCAGGAACCCGCTCCAACTTCTTTCCCACCACCTCCGTCACGAGGCGATGTTCGTCTTCCACATCGTCGGGAAGCCCGATTCCTGCCCAGAGGATCGGCTCCGAGTTGGGGTCGAACTTCCAGATCCAGTACCGCTCGACTTCATCGGGCAGGTCGGACATGGCCCGCTCCAGCCGGTCCACAAGGGCATTGTACGCCTCGTCCATCGACAGCGAACGATGGAATTTGAGCGCCACCATGGCGTTGTCAGCGCGGGCACGGGAGTTCATCTCCTTGAGCCCAGGTGCCGTGCTGATGTGTTCCTCGAGGGGAAGCACGATCTGGGCTTCGGTCTCTCGCGGTGAGCTGTCGCCATACGGGACGAAGACCCACAGCCGGTTCAGGGAAAAAGTGCTCGGCAACATCTCGAGGGGAATGCGGGACCAAGCGATCACGCCGAGCACCATCAGCGCGAGGAACACCATCAGGATGGTGACCGGGCGACGAACGGACAGGGTGGGCAGCCATCGAGTCATGCGTCACCGCGCCGGGTTGGGGAGCGGGTTGGGGTCGGCCTCGCGGTCGACGGCATCGGGCTTGTTGCTGCGCTCCAGCATGCGGGTGAGCACGAGATACACCACGGGAATCACGCCCAGCGTGAGCAGGGTCGAGGAACTCAGGCCAGCGATGATGGTGAGCGCGAGCGGTTGCTGGACTTCTGCGCCTTCTCCCAGTCCAAACGCGAGTGGAAGCAGTCCAAGGACTGTGGTGGTGGTGGTGATCAGGATGGGGCGCAGGCGCAGAGTGCTCGCCTCGGCGATGGCGTCGACCCGTGAGCGGCCACGGGCGCGCAAGCGATTGATGGTGTCGACCAGAACGATGGCGTTGTTGACCACCACTCCGGCCAGAACGATGCTGCCGATGAGCACCACCACGCTGACCGGCGTGTTCAGGACTGCGAGGGCGGCCACGACACCGACCACGGCGAGGGGCACGCTGACCAGGATTACGAATGGATGCAGGATGCTCTCGAACGTGCTTGCCATGATCACGTAGACCAGAAAGATGGCGAGTCCGAGGGCCATTTGCAGGGAACTGAGCGAGCGGCTCATCTCTCGGCTCTGTCCGGCCATTTCCCATTGGACCCCGCTGAGCTCGACGGACTGCATTCGCTCGGCCACCTTCTGGGCCTGTCCGGAGACGTCAAAGCCGGTGACGTTGGCGGTGATCGCCACGGCTCGCCGTTGGTCGATGCGTCGGATTTCCGAGGGACCTTCGGCGTCGGTGAATGTGGCCACCGCCGAGAGAGGAATCACGGGGGTGACATTGGGATTCACGTTGATGCGAGACAGCTCACTCCCGGAGCGTCGGTCTTGCTCCGCGAGTCGCACCACGAGATCGAGTCGACCATCGCCGCGAGACATGGTGGTCGCTGTGGACCCGAGCACCTTGTTGCGGATTCGGCGCGCGATGGTGCCGGTATCGAGTCCATAGCGCTCCAGCAGCGCGCGCTCGTAGTGCACCTGCACTTCGGGGTACCCGGCCACCATGCTCGAGCGGACGTCGGTGAGGGTGGCGTCGGTCGATAGCTGGGCCACCACCCGGCCGGAAATGTCGCGTAGCCGCTCCAGGTTGGGATCGTAGAGGACCACCTCGACCGGCGTATCGAACGAAAACAGGCTCGGGCGGCGGAGTCGCGTCTCGGGAAGGTTCATCTTCCAGTCGGCCGCCACTGCTGCAACCGCCGCCCGGACATCGTCCATGACC